>JBOGZX010000123.1:0-3874 GCA_050697615.1 Gaiellaceae bacterium | reverse complement strand
ATGGGTGTAGGTGTCGAGGGTCATGCTCGTGCGGGCGTGGCCGAGGATCCGGCTGACCTGGACGACGTCGAGGCGGATGTCGACGATCAGGTGGCTTGCGAAGGTGTGGCGTAGGTCGTGGAAGCGGATCCGTCGCCCGCCGCCGTCAAGACCGGCGTCGACGGCCGCTCGGCGCAGCACGCGTTTCGAGACGTTGTGGTGAAGAACGGCGTCCCCCGCGCGGTCGCGAACACGTAGTCGGTCGCGGCTGCGAAGGCCGATCGGCGTCTGTGCTCCTGCAACAGCTCGGCGAGCGAGGCAGGAGCGGAACCTGGCGCACCGATGCGCGCGTCTTCGGCGGGATCCGATGCGGCGGCACGCCGTGCCGACCGCGCGCGAGCTGGTGACGCACGTGAACCGCGCCGGCAGCGAAGTCGACATCCTCCCAAGTGAGCGCGAGCACCTCCGAGAGTCGCATGCCCGTGTAGGCGCCGGTGACGAGCAACGCCCGGTAGCGGCGCGGACAGGCAGCAACAAGATGCGTGAGCTCCGAGCGGGTGAGCACCCGCTGGTTGGATTGGCGCGGGTGCGGCCGCTCGTCGCGCTCGAGGCATTCGAACGGGTGGACGCCGATGTAGCCGCGCCGACGCGCGTAGCTCAAGACTGAACTGAGTACGCCGAGAATCCGCTTCACAGACCACGGCGAGAGCCCTGTCGTCTGGAGCTGGCGCATCAGCGCCACGACTGCGTCGGGTGTGATCGCCGTGATGCGCCGCCGGCCGAGACGCGGCAGGAGATGCAGCCGCAGCTCGGAGCGGTAGAGATCGAGCGTCCGCTCGCGGCGCGCCCCTACCGTCACCTTCGCCTCGAACTCGGCAAGCCAGCGCCCCGACACTTCGGCGAACGTCAGTCGGGGCGAGACCGGCAGCTCACCGAGGGCACCGAGAACACGCAGGACTGCCCGCTGCCGGCGGGCGTCTTTGAGCGTCGCGGCGTCCAGCGTGTGGAAGCGCGGCCGGCCGCCAACCATCACGCAAACCGCGTACTTTCCGTTCGGCTGCTCGTAGATTCCGCACTCGATCCGGCGCCTGCGAGCTGATCGATTCTTCATGTTGACCTCCACGGACTGATGTAGCCAGGAAGGATGTCCGTGCTCGGCGAGTGCGGACTCAGTTGACGACGAGGTAGAGGAGGAGCGGGCGCTACCCCGACGTCGTCGGAGAATGTCCGCGCCAGCGCATTCGCAGCTTGACGGTTGTCTTACTGGGGTCGCCGCTGTCGCCAACCGCGCCGAGCGTCGCCCGGCTGTCGGCCCTGCCTCGTTTGTCACTGCAGCTCATCGATCACGCCTGAGAAGCGCGAATGGATCTGTCCGCTGCCGCCAACGCTGTTCCACGAAAACGCGGCGCCGGCGAACCTCACGACATCCGCGGCCGCTCCTGCGCTAGGTCGTCGAGGAGCGGTTCGAGGACGGCTTCTTCGTGCAGTTCGAGCCCCGTCTCGTGCATCGCGGCGACGAGCCCGGCGTCGGCATCCTCCCGTGCTGGTCGCCCATCGAGCGTGCGCGTTCGTTCGGGGTGGCGCTCGACACCGGCGAGGTAGGACGTCGCGTCGAAGCGCCACGGCCGAACGTCGAAGCGCTCGCGCAGGAGCGTCGCGATGCGGACGCCGTCCCAGTCGAAGTCGCCGTGGTGGTGAAGCCGCGCGCCGGACATGCGGAGCGCCTCGAGCAGCGTCCAGGTCGCGGTGTTCGGCCAGCCGCCGGTGCAGACGAGCGGTGGGCAGCCGTCGCCGAGCCGCTCCTCCGCAGCCGTCAGCACCGTCGGGTTCTCACAGAGGAAGACATCGCCCGGCGTGAAGCGAAGCGGCTCCCCCGCGAGCTGACCGACGGTCAGCCGGAAGTGGCGTCCGTGTAGGAGAAGGAGCGCTCGTGAGAGCCGCCCGCTCCGAAGCGGGCGCAGTCCGAGCGTGAGCACGTCGGCCGAGGCCGGGTCGGTCGTCACGGCGAAGCGCTGCCACAGCGCCCTCCGCTCGATCGCTGCGGAGGGGCGGGAGAGGCCGGCGCGGGCTGCGAGCTGGCCGAGCAGGAGGCGGGCGAGCGGCCGATCGTCGTCGAGCTCGTGGGGGTCGCCGGTCAGCTGGGTCGCGAGTCGCGTCCGCTCGAGCGGCGGGTCGTGCGGCAGCCTGTCGCCGGCGTCGAGCGCGAGGGTGAGCACGCGCATCGCGTCGTGGCCGGCGGTTCGTCGGAGCAGGCCGCGTTCGCGGAGCGATCCGACCCACTCGCGCGTCGGCTCGTCGCGGCGGCAGAGCGGGTGCGAGAGGGCATCCTCCCACGCGGCGACGGCAGCGATCCGCTCGCGCGCACGCCGCTGCGGGCGCAGGTCGACCGGCGGGCCGACGAGCTCGAGCGCGTCGGGCAGCGTGAGCGCGAAGCGCGTCGCCTGCAGCGCCTGGTCGAGGTCGCGCAGCGGCAGCCGGAACGGGCGGCACGCACGCGGTCGCTCGCGGCGTCGGAGCGGCGCGAGCAGCCCCGACAGCGCGCTCGCCTCCTCCTCGGACAGCTCGGCGAGCCGTACGCTGCCGCCGATACGGCCGAGCCGCTCATACCGCGTTCGCACGATGGCGAGCGGCTGCCGCAGCCCAGGCACGCGGAGATAGGCCGCTGCGTCCGCCACCGTCAATCGAGCACCGACGCCTGCTCCAGCTCGCGCAGCGACTCCCCGTCCCAGAGGAAGTGCTCGGTGGCAACGCCGAAGACTCCGTTCTCGCGGTGGAGCTGGTAGATCGACAGTGCCGGTACCGTGCGGTAGGTTCCCCACAGTTCGTGCGACGTCATCACCACGTCGAGGTCGAGCGCCACCAGCACGCCCAGCACCTTCTCGCGTGTCTCGTCGTCGATCCCGGAGAGCGCCTCGTCCAGCATCACAAGCCGCGGCGCCCTCCCGTCGCGCGACGAGGCGTACAGCGCCGCCGCCGCGGCGAACAGCGGCATGTGGACGAGCACAGCCTGCTCGCCGCCCGATCCGAGCGCGTGCCGCTTCGGCGTCAGCTTGACGCGCTGGCCGTCCTTCACCTCGTAGAGCGTGAACGCGAACCAGTCGCGGTAGTCGAACGCGCTCCGCAGGTGCGCCGCCGCGCCCGCCTCGCCGGCCGCGCCGTCGATTGCCGTCCGCTCGCGCGCGCGCTGGATCCGGTCGCGGAAGAACTCGATCAGCGGCGCCCGCTCCGCCTCGCCGAGTGTCGCGACCGACCGCCGCAGTAGCCGTGTCATCGCTCGCAGGTCGGCGTCGCCTTCGTCGATCGCCGCCCACTCGAGCTGGACCGTCTTGCCGGAGCCCGTCGGGCACTGTGCCAGGGTCGCGTTCATGTCCTCGACCAGCGCCCTCACCCGCTCGATCCGCTCCCGCAGGTGCTCGGCGATCTCCTCCAGCAGCGTGTCGTGGAAGATTCGCCGCTGTTCGGCCGTCAGGATCCGCTCGCGCTGCTCGATTTCCTCGTCGAGCCGGCGCTCGAGCTCCGGCACGGTGAGCGTCCTCGCGCCGTCGCGGATGCGGACGATGACGAGACCGTCGGCGTCCCTTTCGGTCGAGACCGTCATCTCCGCCTGCTGCCCCAGAGCCCGGTCGAGCTCCCCGCATTGCACCTGCAGCCTGTTGTCGAGGTCGACGGCGCTCGAGCGGACGTTTAGGTGCTTCGGTGGGATCGTGCGCAGCACTTCGAGCGCGCGCGTGAGCGTCCAGTCGGCCGCCTCGGCGACGTCCGGCGGCGTGTCGGCGCCGAGGGCGACGAGGAAGACGTCGCTCCTGCCGAGCTGCCGGAACGCGCCGAGCGCCGCTTCGCGCTCACGCTCCGCCGCGGCGAGCGCGTCCTGTGCCTGCTCAGCCTTGCCCTGGCG
>JBOGZX010000122.1:0-2076 GCA_050697615.1 Gaiellaceae bacterium | reverse complement strand
AGGCCTGAGTACACGAACACGTAAGGCCGCGGCCTGCCGAGGCACGACCGTTGCAGGCACGACCGGTGCCAGGCACCCTCACCGCTTCGCAACGGCTTCCAGGAGAAGGTGTAACGCGGCACCTTCGTTCCGATGCGGCCGTAGGCGTACCAAGGTCTCGGAACCCTCACCGGGGCCGTGTGGAACCTGTGACAGTGCCTGGCACCGGTCGTGTCCTACGGAGGCGCGGCTTCGCCATGTCTTTTACAGAGGTATTACGCGTTCTTTCCGGCCACGGAGGGATCATGTGAGCGTGAAGCGGCGCCGGTTCGCCATCCTCGCCACGCTCCTCGTGGCCGTCAACGTCTTCTTCTGGCTGGCGCAGAGCGGCCTCGCCCTGCCGTTCGGCGGCGGGATCATCCAGACGCTCCTCGGCGGAAAGATGATCCGCGCCGAGGTCGTGTGGCAGGCACCGGACGGGACGATCCAGGACACGCAGCTCTACCGCGGCGTCGTCACCTCGGTCTCGACGACGTCGATCACGCTGCGCGAGCGCGACCGCACCGAGACGCTGCCGCTCTCGTCGACCGTCGCGGTGCACTACGGCGCGCAGCCCGCGACCGTCGCCCAGCTCCACCGCGGCATGCGCGTCCTCGTCGTCAAGCCTGCGAACGCATCCGTCGAGACGATCCAATTCGCGGGTTACGGGCCCTGACGTGAACGGGTCGGCGGCCGGGGGCGTCCTACTACTCGTCGAGGACGACGACGCGATCGGGCGTCTCGTCAAGTCGTACCTCGAGCAGCAGGACGGCTGGCGCGTGCTCTGGCTGCGCTCGGGCGATGAGGCGCTCGCCGAGCTGCCGCGCCATCCGGTGCGCATCGTGATCCTCGACCTCGGCCTGCCCGGCCTCGACGGCTTCGACGTCTGCCGCCGGATCCGCGCCGGCTCGAAGGTGCCGATCGTGATGCTCACCGCCCGCGACGAGGAGCCGGATCGCGTCGCCGGCCTCGAGCTCGGCGCCGACGACTACGTCGCGAAGCCGTTCTCGCCGCGCGAGCTCTCCGCCCGGATCAAGGCGATCCTGCGCCGCTCGGACCGCACGACGCCGGACGAGGTGCTCGCCATCCGCGACGTCGTGCTGCGCCGCGACTCGCGCGAGGTGACCGTCGGCGGGACGACGGTCGAGCTGACGGCGAAGGAGTTCGACCTGCTCGCCTGCTTCCTCGAGCACCCGGGAATCGTGCTCTCGCGCGAGCGCCTGCTCGACCTCGTCTGGGGCCTGACCTACCCCGGTGGGACGCGGACCGTCGACGTCCACGTCGCGCAGCTGCGACGCAAACTCGGCGCCGCGGAGCGGATCCGCACCGTCCGCGGTTCCGGGTACAAGCTCGTAACGTGACCTCGCGGAGCCTCCGCTCGCGGCTGTTCCGGGCGATCGGCCTCGTCGTGCTGCTCTGCGTCGCGCTCACGATCGGGCTGGGACTCGTGCTGACGCTGCGCGCCGTCGACGACGCGACGCTCAGCGACGTCGAGCACCAGGCGGCGCTGATCGCGTCCCGCGAGCAGGCGTCGGTCTCGGCGTACACCGACCTCGTCCAGGTCGAGCCGCTGATGGCGCGCCAGCACGAGAGCTACTCGCTCGACGACTCGTTCCTGCCGACCGACGTCCGGGCGAAGCTGCAGGCGGGCACGGCGGCGGGCGGCACCGTGAGCTGGCAGGGAACGCGGTACTACTACGCGGCCGAGCCGCCGGTGCAGGGCAAGACGTTCGTGCTACTGCGCCCGACGAGCATCACGCGCTCCCGGTGGACGCCGTACGTGGTCGGCCTCCTGATCGCGGCGGCGGCGGGCGGTCTGCTCGCCGCGTTCGCGGCGTTCCTGCTCGCGCGGCGGATCTCGCGGCCGGTGGGACGCGTCGCCGACGCGGCGCGGAGCCTCGCCCGCGGCCGCTATCCCGAGCCGGTGCCGGTCGAGGGCGCGGCCGAGATCGCGACGCTCGCGGTCGCGTTCAACGCGCTGGCCGACCAGCTCCGCCGCGCGCAGGAGGCGGAGCGGAATTTCCTGCTCTCGGTCAGCCACGAGCTGAAGACGCCGCT
>JBOGZX010000121.1:0-8070 GCA_050697615.1 Gaiellaceae bacterium | reverse complement strand
GCGTGTGGCAGTCCTCGTCGACGTAGATCGGAAGCGGCGAGCGGCGCTTCAACTCCGGACCGTCCGGGTCGCCCGCGGGCAGGGGCTGCTCGCAGTACTCCACGTCGAGCTGCGGCAGCAGCTCGAGTGCCTCGTCGAGCGACCACGCCTCGTTGACGTCGCACTGGAGCGGAAGGTCGGTGGCCGCGCGGACGGCGCGAACGCGCTCGGCGTCGAGACCATCGCGCCCGCCGAGCTTCAGCTTGAGCCGCCGGAAGCCGCGGGGCGCGGTCTTCTCGGCGCGGCGCGCCATGTCGTCGGGATCACCGAGCCAGATCGTCCACGAGGTCGGCGGCCCCGCCCTCGAGAAGCCGAGCAATCGGTAGACGGGCAGCCCAGTGAGCTTTCCTTGCAGGTCGTGCAGCGCGGCGTCGACGGCGGCCCGCGCCGCCTGCTCGCCCGGCGGCAGCCCCGCGAGGATCTCGTCGAGCGCGAACGGGTCGTCGCCCAGCGTGACGCCGTCGAGCCACGCCTGCGCCGAGGCAGCCGACTCGTCATATCGCGCGACCGGGGTGGCCTCGCCGAAGCCCGACACGTTCCCGTGCCGGATCTCGACCTGGACGACGTCCGCCTCGTCCTCGGAGCCGCGCGAGATCGTGAACGTCTCCGCGAGCGTCAACGTGGCGATGCGGGACGTCAACTTCACGAGGGCTACACTAGTGACCCCAGCGCCCGTAGCTCAGGGGATAGAGCGTTCGCCTCCGGAGCGAAAGGTCGCAGGTTCGAATCCTGCCGGGCGCACTGCATCGCGAAGTCGCTGGAAATCGCCGGTTGCACATGCGACCGGAATAGACAGTGGTCGAACCGCGCAACTTCAGCCACGATGAACCCGTGCCTCGCATCAGTGCCTTCTACGGGATCGTGATCACGATGTACTACCGCGACCACGAGCCGCCGCACTTCCACGCCGTATACGGCGAGCATCAGGCGCAGATCGTGATCGCAACGCTTGAACCGCTAGTCGGTGCGTTTCCAGCACGAGCGCTCAGGCTCGTCCGGGAGTGGGCCGATCTGCACCGTGCAGAACTGCAGGCGAATTGGGACAAAGCCCGTGCCCGGCAGCCGCTCGATACGATTGCGCCATTGCCATGAGCGCGCACACGGTCCGTATCCGATCGGTTGAACCGCTCGACGGCTTCGTCGTACGGCTCTCCTTCACCGATGGGACGACGCGAGAGGTCGATCTCGAAGGCGAGCTCTGGGGACCCGTATTCGAGCCGCTTCTCGCGGATCGCGAACTCTTCCGCCAAGTGCGTGTCGACGAGGAACTTGGGACGATCGTATGGCCGAACGGCGCGGACATGGACCCGGACGTCCTCCACGGCGATTTCGAGCCGGCCGAGACAGCGGCTACAGCGCACGCCTCGCACGCGAAGTCCTGAGCTTCAGTCGCGTTCCGCCCACCGTCGCGCGGTTCGGGTTATGACCGGCCGGGCGCATCGCTGTATCTGTGCGGGATCCCGCGGGTGTGCAGGGCCTTGCAGCTTTCGGGCCGCGCGAACGTTCGTCCGCTTGAGACCGCTGGAAACCGCTCCACCCGGGCGCCGACTGGCGCACGACTGGCGCAGGCAGGCCATGCGACGCCCGCCCGCCCTTGACTCGGCCAGATGACAGGCGCTGAGACTCACGCTGCGCGCCCACCACTGTTCGGTCTGAATTGCCTTCCACCAGGAGACCGCCTGGGCAACGACATCCTCCCGCCCGATCCATACGAAACGCGGATTAGAGAACACGCGACCGAACACCAACATTTAGCCTTCGCGGTCGTGGCTGCGAACGCGAAGCCCGGCAGGCGGGAGATCGTCCCGGGCGCTCCGCCGTCGGCGGGCACGATCGGCCTTGCCGTTCCCGACATCGGCGACGAGGAGCGGCATCTCGTCGACGACAGCCTCCGCGGCGGTTGGATCGGCTACGGCCCGTACGTCGACCGGCTCGAGGAGGAGATCCGCGCGCTTCTCGACGTGCGCCATGCGGTCGCCGTCGGCAGCGGCACGGCCGCGCTCCATCTCGCGCTCGTCGTCGCCGGGGTCGAGCCGGATGACGAGGTGCTCGTGTCGACGCTCAGCTTCATCTCGCCCGCGTTCGCGATCCGCTACGTCGGCGCTTGGCCGGTCTTCTTCGATGCCGAGCAGGTGCACTGGCAGATCGATGTCGACAAGCTTGCGACGTTCCTGCGCGAGGAGTGCGAGCGCCGAAACGGCGCGCTCTTCAACAGGAGCACCGGTCGGCGAATCGGCGCGTTGCTGCCGGTCGGGATTCTCGGGCACATGTTCGACGCCGACCCGATCCGCGCGCTCGCGGTCGAGTACAGGTTGCCGCTGATCGAGGATGCCGCCGAGTCGCTCGGCTCACGCTACAAGGACCGCCCCGGAGGCACGGTCGGCGACGTGTCTTGCCTCAGCTTCAACGGGAACAAGATCGTCACGTGCGGCAGCGGCGGCATGGTCGTCACCAACAACGCCGGGCTCGCCGAGCGCGTGCGCTATCTCGCGACACAGGCAAAAGACGATCCGCTCGAGTACGTGCACGGCGAGGTCGGCTTCAACTACCGGCTCGCGAACCCGCTGGCCGCGATCGGCTGCGCACAGCTGCAGCGCCTGGACGAGTTCGTGGCGCGCAAGCGGGCGATCTTCGAGGGTTACCGCGCGAGCCTCTCCGACGTCCCCGGCCTGTCGTTCCAGCAGGAGGCCGAGTGGGCGTTCTCGACGTTTTGGCTCGCGTCGATGCGCGTCAATGACGCCGAGTTCGGCCTGGGCAGCCGCGAGCTTATGCATCGGCTGCTTGATGCGGGGATCCAGGTGCGGCCGTTCTGGCAGGCGCTGCACGAGAGCCCGTCGATGCGAGGCTCGCAGGCATACCGCATCGAGGTTGCGCCCAGACTCGTCGCCGAGAGCCTCATGCTGCCGTGCTCCGTCGGGCTCGCCGACGCGGATCAGGCGCGAGTGATCGAGACCATTCGCGGACTCCAATCCGCCTGAACGAGACAGACACGCGCCATCGCTCCAATGTCGGTCGGCCGGGCTGAGTTGCAGACGACGGTTCCAAGCCTCGTAAAGCATCCGCTGCGAGTCTCAGAACTACAAGGTGTGTCGCAGAGCATCTGGGTTAGCCGCGGCTGCAAGTGGGGCCAGCTATAGGTCCACCGCCTCGGGCGCGCAAGGACGAGCGCATCGCGCGCGAGTGTCCCCGAATGCGAAAAGGTTCACAGTCGTGCCTGCGCGCGATCACCGGTTGGGATATGCAGCAGCATTGATGAGTTCGGTAAGGACGTCATCGAGCTGTGGCTCGTAACCTGCATCGGTGCGAACGACGATCTCGTGACAAGGCAACTCGAGCGGCTGAAACGATCGCGGCTCATCTCGAAGAACGCGCGCCACGAGCGCATCAACTTCGGGACCACTCCTACTCTGGGCGACAAGGCCGCGCGGCGCCGAGCGCCACCGTAGTGCCAGCGACTACGGCCAGCTGGTTCGGATTGTGTGAGGTTGGGAGCACCTAGATCCACGCAGCCGCGCGAAAATGGTTTGGTTGCGCGCGTCTCAGGTGCCGCGGACGCCGTCGAAGAGCGCGGCGTGCGCAGGTGCACACCTTCAGCTCGCCATCGACCATCTGCGAGACCTCGTCCAGAGCGACAAGACGCTTGCCGCCAGCGAGGTCGCTCGCTTCGAGCCGGTCGCGGGAGTACGGGACGACGAGCTCCGCGCGCTCGAGCAGTTCTTCTCGGCCGTGTCGTAGGTCGCTGTCGGCGAGGACGTCGCAGGCGCTGACGCCGCGGCGACTATCGGCGGAGCCAGGCTCGTGCTCGCCGGACGTGATCGCACTTGAACGTGAAGGCGGCGATCGCGAGCGCGATCAGCAGAAAGGCGAAGGCGTTCGTCGAGAACGCCAGCCACAGCGTCACGGCGACGACCAAACCGTTGACGACCAGCCGCGTCGCGAGCGGTTGGTCAGTCAGCCACGACTGGCACGCGCGTACGATCACGCGCCGTTCATCGGCACAGGTCGCCGCTCCTGAACCCTCGCGCGGGTCGAGGGCTCGACGGATGAAACCTCGAGAACTAGCCGATCGCGGGTCGATAGAGAGGCCCGCGATTCGACGCGGCTTCATACCCAAGCCGGCCCTCCGCGCTCAGCCTCCCGTGGACGTCGACCATCGTCGGGAAGCTCTGATCGGAGGAGCCCTTCAGGTTTCGACGAGCGCTGCCGATAGGTCGAGGGCGCGCGGGGCCGAGATCGACGGGAGAGCGGACCCCGCCGCGCTTCAGAATGGCCGGGCGAGCGTGCGATGCGGCGGCACGTCGCCCGGCCCTTTCCCCCTTTGACCGGCTGCGTCCCCTCCCCCGCGGGAGGACGCGCACGAAAGGTGGTCGGGCGACCACGGGGAGAGTTGTGCCCGCCCGACCACCTCTCGGACGTTCCACGCGGGGCTCGACAGGCCTCCTTGCGGATTCCGAGAATCTCGCGTCAGTGCGTCATCGTCCCGGCGACGCCGCCGACGTTCAGGAGGCCGACCTGGCCCTCGTCGACCGACGCGAACGAGTGGCTGACGAACGGGTAGAGCCCGGGCTGGTCGATCTTCACGTCGAAGACGCCGCCTCCGCCGGCCGGGACGGTTGCCGTCTGCACGTCGTTCAGGTGCTGCGTCATGTCGGAGTCGATCCAGGCGCGGTCGAGGATTGTTCCGACGACGTGGAAGTCGGTGTCCACGCTGGGGCCGGCGTCGAGCACCCAGAAGCGCACGGTGTCGCCGGGACTCGCCGTCAGCGGGTGCTTCTGGTACTGGCCGGCGTAGCCGTTGAACGTCATCCAGTCCGGCTGGCGCGCATGCGCCTTCGCCATGTTGAATTGCGCCGGCTTTGACAGGCCGTCCGAGTCGAGATACCACTCGCTCGCGACGAGCACGTACTGCTCGTCGGCGTGCGGCAGCGGTGTCTTCGGCTCGACGACGATCGCGCCGTACATCCCGTTCGCGATGTGCATCAGGACCGGCGCGGTGCCGCAGTGGTACATGAACACGCCGGGATCATTCGCCTTGAAGTCGAACGAGAACGACTGCCCCGGGAAGACGTCCTTGAAGTTCTTGTCCGGGGCGACACGCGCGGCATGGAAGTCGACGGAGTGCGGAATCGCGCCCCTGTTCGTGAGCGTGATGTGCACCGTCTGGCCCTGCCGCACGTGGATCACCGGGCCGGGAGCCCCTCCCGCCCACGCCCAGGCCGCGTACTTGACGCCCGGAGCGATCTGGATCGTCACGTCCTTCAGCACGAGGTTCACGTCGACGACGTCGCCGGGCTGCAGGGGCGGCAGCGTGGCGTCGTAGGGCGTGTGCGCGGCCGCGAGTGTGGCGGCATTCGCCGGCGCGGCGCCGGCGAAGCTCTGCAGCGTGCCGCCGTTGCCGGCCATGCCACGGCTCATGTCCATGCCGGCCATCGATCCACCGGACGCCGCGCTCGCGGCGTTCGAGTTGTGCGAGCCGCCCTGCGTCACGAGCAGTATCTCGACCGGAATCGAGATGCCGACCAGGAGCCCGAGCAGCAAGACGACCACGCGCAAGAACGCGATCTTCTCCTCGTTCGCGGCCTTTGCGTCGAAGGTGGGGGCTGTCATACGTCGTCTCCTCCTCGGGGGTCGTGATCAGTGGTCGGCGGTGGTCGCACAGGTCCGAGCCGTGCCGCCCGCCGGCAGCGCGGCGGCCCAGACTCGCTCGGCGAGTTCGCGGAGCGTCCCCGGGTTGTCGAGGCTCGCGACGCGGAGGTCCGCGCGTCCCGGCCTGCACAGCCGCAGGACGCGACGATCGAGCACGGCACGGTCGAGCTCCAGGTAGCGGATGCGCTCGACGGAGGTGCTCGGCCCGGTCTCGCACAACTCGAGCCCGGAGGATCCGACCTCGATCCGGCCGACGCGCCGGAGACCGTCGCCGGTCTGCCAGGTCATCGCGTACGACGCGGCGGATGCCATGCCCGCACCGTGCCGCGGCACTTCGCCGGCGGCATCCGGACAACGTCCGCGAGCGCCCTGCGGGAAACCCGCAGACCTGGGACTCCTACTCGAGCAGGCCCTGCGCGAGCGCGTGCCGGACGAGCTCCGCACGCGTCGAGAGCCCCAGCTTGCGCATGATGTGCGCGCGGTGCGTCTCTGCCGTGCGCACCGAGATGAAGAGCTGTGAGGCGATCTCCTGGTTCGTGTGCCCGAGGGCCAGCAGGCGCATCACCTCCCGCTCCCGGTCGGAGAGCGGGTCGGATTCGGCGGCCGCGCGGTCACGGGCGTCCGCCGCCACCATCCGCGCGCCGAGCGCGGGATGGACGTAGCTTCCACCGGCTGCGATCTCCCGCACTGCAGCCACGACCTCGGAGTCGGCGGCCTCCTTCAGCACGTAGCCGTTCGCGCCCTGCGCGAACGCCTCGCGGACGTAGCGCGGGTCGTCCTGCATCGACAGTACGAGCACCTTCGCCTCCGGCGCCTCCGCCTTCAACCGCGGAAGCGCCTCGATGCCGCTCTCGCCCGGCATGACGACGTCGAGCAGGATCACGTCCGGCTTCAGCGCCCGCGCCTCGAAGATCGCCTCGCGGGTGTCGCCGGCCTCCCCCACCACGTCGAAGTCGTCCTCCGCCGCGAGCAGCAGCCGCAGCCCCGCCCGCACGACCGCGTGGTCGTCGACGATCAGGAGGCGGGTCATGCCGGCACCTCGACGGCGATCGTCGTCCCGACTCCGACCGACGACTCCACGGTCAGGCGGCCGCCGACGAGCCCTGCCCGCTCGCGCATCCCGACGAGCCCCAGCCCGCCTTCGCGGGCCGCACCCGGGTCGAACCCGCGCCCGTCGTCCTCGATCACCGCGGTCACGACGCCGTCGCGCCGGACGAGCAGGATGCTGACCGTCTGCGCGTGCGCATGCTTGACCACGTTCGTCATCGCCTCCTGCACGAGACGATAGAGCGCCGTCTCGACGTCTTCCTCGAGCCGTCGCGGCCCGAGCTGCGACTCGAGCTGCACCTCGATACCCGTCTGCTCCCCGAACGTCTGCGCGAACCGCTCCACTGCCGGCACGAGGCCGAAATCGTCGAGCGCCGTCGGCCGCAGCTCGACCGCCAGGCGCCGCACGTCCTGCAGCGTCTCCACCACGAGCTCGCGTAGCCGGGCCACCGCGGCCCGCATGTCGGCCTCGTCGCCCGCGTCCTCGACCGTCTTCAGGCCGAGCAGGATCGACGTCAGCGCCTGGCCGGTCTCGTCGTGCAACTCGCGGGCGAGCCGCCGGCGCTCGAGCTCCTGGCCCGCCACGACGCGCCGCAACGCGTCGCTCGCGACGCGCTCCGAGAGGTCGACCGCGACGGCGGCTCGTTGACCGAACTGCTCGGCGAGACGCTGGTCGTCGTCGCCGAAGCGCCGCTCGGCCCCGAGCTTGTCGTGCGCAACCACGACGCCGATCGACCGCTCGCGCACGACGAGCGGAACGTAGAGGCCGGTCCGCGCGCGGAAGCGACGGGCCGACTCGTGGTCGACCTCGGGATCGTCGAGCATGTCGTCGACGCGCTCACTCCGTCCGCGGTCGAGCACCCGCCCTGCCTTCGACGTGCTGCGCGGAAACGACCAGCCCGGCAGGTCGCCGGCCTCCTCCCCGTTCGCCGCCTCGATCCGGAGCCGGTCTCCGGCCGTCGGCAGCGCGATCAGGACGACGCGCGCTCCGATCAGCTCGCGGAGCCGCGTCGCGACGAGCTCGAGCAGCCGGTCGAGCTCGAGCTCCCCGACGAGCGCCGAGCCGATCGCATTCAGCGACTCGAGCTGGCGCGACCACCGCGTCGCCGACTCGTACAGGCGCGCGTTCTCGACGGCGACCGCGGCCTGGCCCGCCAGCAGCGCGACGAGCTCTTCGTCCTCCTCGGTAAAGCCGCCGGGCTTCTCGGTCAGGTAGAGGTTGCCGTAGGCGACGCCGCGCAACACCACCGGCACGCCGAGGAAGGTTTGCATCGGCGGGTGGTTCGGCGGGAAGCCGATGGATCGCGGATCGTCGCCGAGGCGCGCAAGCCGCAACGG
>JBOGZX010000120.1:0-3310 GCA_050697615.1 Gaiellaceae bacterium | reverse complement strand
CGACGGCGCCGGATCTCGCGTGCCAGCTCGACCCCATCCATGCCCGGCATCATCATGTCGAGCACGGCGACGTCGAACCGCTCGCCGGCGTCGACGAGCGCGAGCGCCTCGCTGCCGCCCTCGAGGGCGACCGGCTCCATCCGCCAGGCACGCGCGTGCCGCGTCACGATCTCGCGGTTCGTAGCGTTGTCGTCGACGACGAGGACACGCTTCCCGAGCAGCAGCGGCAGCGCGTCGGCGTCAGTCGGCCGTGTCGGGATCTCGGCCGGACGGGCGGCGAGCGAGATGCGGAAGGTCGAGCCCTTGCCCTCCACGCTCTCTGCCCGGATCTGCCCACCCATCAGCTCGACCAGCCGCTTCGAGATCGCGAGCCCGAGCCCGGTTCCCCCGTAGCGTCGCGTCGTCGACGCGTCGACCTGGCTGAACGACGTGAACAGGCGGTCCATCCGCTCGTGCGGGATGCCGATCCCGGTGTCGCGCACCGCCAGCTCGAGCCGCACCGTGCCCCGAACGGCGGCCTCCGCGGTCACGAGCACGACGACCTCGCCCTCCTCGGTGAACTTGACCGCGTTCGAGAGGAGGTTGAGGAGCACCTGCCGCAGGCGGGCTGCGTCGCCGACGATCCCCGCCGGCGCGTCCTCGTCGATCAGGCAGCCGAGCTCGATGCCCTTCTCCCAGGCGCGCGGAGCGACGATCTCGAGCGCTCGCTCGACGCACTCCCGCAGGTCGAACGGCTCGTGCTCGAGCTCGAGCCTGCCGGCCTCGATCTTCGAGTAGTCGAGGATGTCGTCGATCACGTGCAGCAGAGCGTCTCCGCTCGAGTGGACGACCTCGGCGAACTCGCGCTGCTCGCCCGTCAGCTCCGTGCCGAGGAGGAGATCGGTCATGCCGATCACCGCGTTCATCGGCGTGCGGATCTCGTGGCTCATCGTCGCGAGGAAGGCGCTCTTCGCCTGCGTCGCCGCCTCGGCCTCCTGCCGGGCGCGCTCGAGCTCGGTGACGTCGTGGTAGATGCCGAGGAAGCCGACGTGCGCGCCGTCCGCGACGAGCGGGACGAGCATCAGCTCGACGTCGACCGGCGTTCCGTCCTTGCGCCGACGCCGCGTGATCCGCTGCGCGCGGCCGACGCTCATGGCCTCCTGCGTGATCTCGCGCCCCTCGCCGCGATCGTCCTCGCCGAAGACGAGGTCGTCGACGTGAGAGCCGAGGGCCTCTTCCGGCGAATGGCCGAACAGCTCGGCCGCGGCCGGGTTCCAACCGGTCACGCGCTCGTCGGCATCCATGACGACCACCGCAGCCGGGCTGATCGCGACGAGCGACTCCAGGTATTCGCGCTGCCGTTCGACCTCGGCGAAGAGGCGGGCGTTCTGGATCGCGACGCCGACGTTGGCCGCGATCGTGGCGAGGAGGCGGACATCGTCTTCTCCGAACCGGCCTTCCTCCTCGACGCTCTGGACGCTGATCGCGCCGATCGCCTGCTCGCCCACGAGGATCGGAACGCCGAGGTAGGAGCGTGCAGGCGTTCCGACCATCGCTCGCCGCTCGTGCTGGTCGTCGCGGTTGAGCAGGACCGGGCGGCGCGATTCGATGATGCGCGAGGTCAGCCCTAGCCCGTATTCCAGCGGTGCCGGTGGCCGGCGGTCGCCGGTCTCGTAGTGGTAGGCGAACTCGATCCGGCCGGCGGCTTCGTCGCGCAGCGCGACGTAGGCGATATCGGCGTCGAACGTCTCGCGCACGCGCTCTCCGACCAGCTCGATCAGCGCGTCGAGGTCGAGCTGCGCGGCGAGCGCCTGGCCGACGCTGTTGACGGTCCCGAGCTCGGCCACCCGCTGCCGGGTCTCGTGCACGAGCCGGGCATTCTCGAGCGCGACGCTCAGGCTGCCGGCGAGCGTCATCAACAGACGCTGGTCTGCGTCCGTGAATGCGTGATCGCGGTCGAAGTTGTCGAGCGCGATGGTGCCATTCGACCGCCCGCCCACGACGAGCGGGACGAACAGCAGGGACTTCGGCCACTCGCCGGCCACCAACTTGCTGCCGTACCGCTCGGCTTCGAGCTCGAGGTCCTCGTTGATCATGAGCGGTTCACCCGTCTCGAGAACATGCTTCGTGAAGCCGCTGCTCAGGAGCTGTGGCTCCGGCCGCAGCCGCTCGCCGCGCTCGATGAGGTACGGGTGCTGCAGAAGTCCGGTCGCTTCATCGAGGGTCGAGATGGCGACGCCCTGGGCATCGAAGATCTCCCGGATCCTGTCGCCGACCAGGTCGTAGATCGCCTGCGGGTCGAGCTCGCCGGCGATCGCTGCCTGGACACTGTTGATCAGCGCCAGTTCGGCGTTCCGCTGCTGCGTCTCCTGCACGAGCCGCGCGTTCTCGAGCGCGGCGCTGATGCCGCCGGCGAGCGTGACGAGCAGCCGCTCGTCGGACTCGCTGAACGCATGCTCGCGGTCGACGTTCTGGAGCGAGACGACGCCGGACGGACGGCCGCCCGTGAAGAGCGGGACGAAGAGCACCGACTTCGGCGCCTCGCCGGCGATCGCCGCCGGGTTGCCGTACCGCTCGGCAGCCGCGGCGACGCCCTCGTTCACGAGCAGTGTCTCGCCCGTCTCCAGCACGTGCTTCCGGAACCCGACCACCGGCATCGGCTCGAGCTCGAAGCGCTCTCCGCGCTCGACGAGGTAGGGGAAGCCGAGGAGTCCGGTCGCCTCGTCGTAGGTCGAGATGCTCACCGCCTGCGCGTCGTAGACCTCCTCGATCTTCGCGCCGACGATCGCGTAGATCGCCTGCGGGTCGAGCTCGCCGGCGATCGAGGCCTGCACACCGTTGATCAGCGCGAGCTCGGCGTTCCGCTGCCGCGTCTCGTGGATCAGCCGGGCGTTGTCGAGGGCGGCGCTGAGGCTGCCGGCGAGGGTCGCGAGCAGCCGTCTGTCCGACTCGCCGAACGCGTGCTCGCGGTCGAGGTTCTGGAGCGAGACGACCCCGGTCACCTCCCCGGACGTGACGAGCGGCACGAAGAGGAACGACTTCGCGGGCTCGCCCGAGCCGGGGAACTGCCTCGGCCTCGCGACGGCGTATCTCTCATACGCCTCCGGCACGTTTTCGACGACGAGGACGGACTCACCGGACTCCAGCACGTACCCCCGGAATCCGATCACCTGCGTCGGCTCGTCCGCGTAACGGACGCCGCGCTCGACCGCGTAGGACGTGTAGAGAAGGCCCGTCGTCTCGTCGTAGGGCGAGATGTCCACGACCTGCGCGTCGAAGACCTCCTGGAGCTTGTCGCCGACGAGGTCGTAGATCGCCTGCAGGTCGAGCT
>JBOGZX010000119.1:0-6614 GCA_050697615.1 Gaiellaceae bacterium | reverse complement strand
GCCCGAAGGTGGTCGGCACCGCGTGCTGCAGGAGCGTGCGGCCGATCATCGGCGTCGAGACATGCTCGCGCGCATGGCCGGCACACGCGGCGGCGGCCCGCTCGACATCGTCGAAGATCAGGCCGAGGGCGCGCCGCGCCACGATCATCGCTGCGGTGTCGAGGATGTCCTGGCTGGTCGCGCCCCAGTGGACGTAATCGGAGAACGGCTGACCGACAGCGGCGCGCAGCGCACGCACGAGCGGCTCCACCGGCGTCCCGGACGCACGACCCTGCGCCGCGAGCTCGTCGATCGAGAACAGCTCGGCGCGGCAGCAGTCGGAGATCGCCCCCGCCGCGGGTGCGGGGATCACCCCCACGATCCCCTCGGCGTTGGCGAGCGAGCGCTCCGCCTGGAGCATCGCGTCGAGCCACGCCGCGTCCGAGGTCGCGTCGCAGAGCTCCTCCGGCACGAACAGCGGGGCGAAGAGCGTCAAAGCGCGAAGAACGGCGTCTGCCGATCGCCCTGCAGGTGGACGTCGAACCGCAGCGAGTCGCCGTCCAGGACGGCGACCAGCGCGGCGGGATCGCCGAGCGAGGAGAGGACCGGGTCGCGCTCGTTCGCGCCGGCGTTCCCCGGGAAGTAGATGCGCGTCAGCACCGGCTTGAGCAGGCCGCGGGCGAAGACGAGCACGACGAGGTGCGGCGCCTGACCGTCGACGACGCCGGGCTCGACGGTCGTGAAGCGGTAGCGGCCGTCGGGATCGGTGCCGCAGCGGCCCCACCCGAAGCCCGGCCGATACTCGCCGCTGACATCGGCCTGCCAGATCTCGACCACCGCGTCCGGAACCGGCTCACCGGCTCCGTCGAGCACCCGCCCGCCCAGCTCGAGTGCGTTCGGCGAGCCCGGCTCGACGACGGCGCTGCAGGGTCGCTCGCAGAGGCCGAACGAGAAGAACGGCCCGACGGTCTGCGACGGCGTCGGCGTGAGCGTCATCCCTCCTCCAGCGGCGTCGCCGACGGCCCGCCGAGCACCACGTCGAAGCGGTAGCCGAGCGCCCACTCCGGCGTCGTCGTGGTGAGGTCGAACGACGAGATCAGCGACGCGCGGGCCTTCGGATCCCGCACGCTCTGGAAGATCGGGTCGTACTCGAACAGCGGATCTCCGGGGAAGTACATCTGCGTGACGAGCCGCTGCGTGAACGCGCGCCCGAACAGCGAGAAGTGGATATGTGCGGGCCGCCAGGCGTTTTCGTGGTTGCCCCACGGATAGGCGCCCGGCTTGATCGTGACGAAGCGGTAGGTGCCGTCGGCGCCGGTGATGCAGCGGCCGGCACCGCCGAAGTTGGGGTCGAGCGGCGCAGGATGCTGGTCGACGTGGTGGGCGTAGCGGCCGGCGGCGTTCGCCTGCCAGATCTCGATCAGCGCGTTCGGCACCGGCCGCCCGTCGCGATCCGCGACCCTGCCGCCGACGACGATCCGCTCGCCGAGCGGCTCGCCGGCGAACTGGCGGGTCAGGTCGGAGTCGAGCTCGCTCACCGCGTCGTCAGGGAAGGCCGGACCGGTCAGCTCGGACAGCGTGTGCGGGATGATCAGCAGCGGCTGCTTCGGCGCGCGCAGCGACGTCGAGCGGTACTCCGGCGAGTCGTACGGCGGGTCGCCCTCGTCGGCCGCTGCCTGCAACCGTTCCATCGTCACACCTCCTCGGCGGTCGTCTTCAGTCCCCGCAACGCTTGCAGCTCGGCGCGAGTCGGCGCGTCGAGAACGGCCGGCTCCGGTGCCACCCGGAGCGGCCAGCCCGTCTCGGCGACGGCCCGATCGGCGGTCGCGCCCGGATGGAGGGCCGTGAGCGTCAGCTCGCGCGACTCGGCATCGGGCTCGAGCACACCGATGTCGGTGATTACCGCCGTCGCGCCCTTCCCGGGGAAGCCGAGCCGCTCGCGGGAGCCGGGACCGTCGCCGTGGCCGACGGTCGTCCGGAAGTCGAGACGCTCGACGAACGCGCGCGGCGTCTGACGCAGCATCACGAGCACCTCACGGCACGACACGGCGATCTCGGGTGCGCCGCCCGCTCCGGGCAGCCGCACCTTCGGCCGGTCGTAGGCGCCGATCACGGTGCTGTTCAGGTTGCCGAAGCGGTCGATCTGCGCAGCGCCGAGGAACCCCACGTCGATGCGGCCGCCCTGCAGCCAGTAGCTGAAGATCTCGGGCACCGACACGACGGTGTCGGCCGTCTCGGCCAGCTCGCCGTCGCCGATCGAGAGCGGGAGGTGCACCGGCTTCGCCCCGATCGTGCCGCTCTCGTAGATCAGCACGCACCCGGGAGCATGGGTGCGGCGGGCCAGGTTCGCAGCCTTGCTCGGGAGCCCGATGCCGACGAAGCACACCGTTCCGTCGACGAGCCGCCGCGAGGCGGCGACCGCCATCATCTCGTCGGCCGTGTAGCCGGAGTCGCCGTTCGCCGTCTCGGGCGTCATACCGCGGCGACCTCCGCGGCGAGGCTGGCGCGGTATCCGCCGACGTCGGCGGTCTCGAGCACGTGGCGCTCGAGCCACGTACGGAAGCCGGCGCGGTCGCGGCTGATCTCGTCCCACGCGAGATAGAAGGCGTTGTCACGGTCGTAGTAGCCGTGCGCGTACGACGGGTGCGCCCCGTAGGGGGCGAGCGCCACCGCCGAGACGGTCCAGCCCGGGATCACGACGGAGCCGGGCCGCGGCTCGAGCTCGGGCACGATCTCCTCGACGGTCACGATCGAACGTGCCGAGGCCAGCACGGCCTCCTTCTGGACGCCGGCGATGCCCCAGAGCTGCACGTTGCCGCGCTCGTCGGCGCGCTGCGCGTGCACGATGCCGACGTCGGGACGCAGGGCACGCACCGCGGCGAGCCGCTCGCCGGTGAACGGGCAGTCGATCCACGCCAGCGACGTGTGCTCGGCGAGATCGGTGCCGGCGTACCCGCGCAGCACGCCGAACGGCAGACCGGACGCGCCGGCCGCGTACGCGGCGGCCATGCCCGCGTGCGAGTGCTCCTCCAGCTCGAGCGGCGCCGGCCAGTCGTGCTCGACCGCGTCGCGGAGCCGATGCAGCGAGCCGACGCCGGGATTCCCGCCCCACGAGAACACGAGCTTGCGCGCACAGCCCGCGCCGATCAGCTGGTCGTACACGATGTCGGGCGTCATCCGCACGAGCGTCAGGTCGCGTCGCCGCTGCCGCACGAGCTCGTGCCCCGCCGCGTGCGGGATCAGGTGCGTGAAGCCCTCGAGAGCGACTGTCTGCCCGTCGGCGACGAGCTCGCGGACGGCCTCGGCAAGGGTGACGATCTCGGCCATCTGTCCGGCTCAGAACGGGAACGGGTGCGACCCGTTCTGCATCGTGATCCAGTGCACCTCGGTGAACTCGCCGATCACGGCGGTGCCGCCGAAGCGCCCGAACCCGCTGTCCTTGACGCCGCCGAACGGCATCTGCGGCTCGTCGCCGACCGGCTGGTCGTTGACGTGCACGATGCCGGCCTCGATCCGCTGCGCCAGCGCGAGCCCCTGCTCCGGGTTCGTCGTGATGATCCCGGATGCGAGCCCGTAGCTCGTGGCGTTCGCCCGCTCGACGGCCTCGTCCGCGCTCGCCACCACCTCGATCGCGGCCACCGGGCCGAACGTCTCGTAACGGGCGAAGTCGGAGTCCTCGGGCACGTCGGCGAGCAGCGTCGCGTGGTAGCACGAGCCGGTCGCCTCGCCGCCCGCGAGCAGGCGCGCCCCCTTCGACACCGCCTCCTCGACCCGGCTCCGCACCACGTCGAGCGCGCTCGAGTTGATCAGCGGCCCGATCACGGTGTCGTGCTCGACCGGGTTGCCGGTCTTCAGACGCTTCGTCTTCGCGGTCAGCTTCTCGATGAACTCGTCGGCGACGGGCTGCTCGACGATGATCCTGCGCGCCGACATGCAAATCTGGCCCTGGTGCATGAACGCGCCGAAGGCGCTCGCATCGACCGCGTAGTCGACGTCGGCGTCCGCGAGCACGATCAGCGGGTTGTAGCCGCCCAGCTCGA
The DNA here is from genome assembly GCA_050697615.1 of Gaiellaceae bacterium. Classification (GTDB taxonomy): domain Bacteria; phylum Actinomycetota; class Thermoleophilia; order Gaiellales; family Gaiellaceae; genus PALSA-600. The sequence goes on along the minus strand of JBOGZX010000119.1, from coordinate 2,595 downwards.
GCACGATCCGCTTCAGGTTCCGCCCCGCCGCCTCCGCGAGCTTGCGCCCCGTCGCCGTGGAGCCGGTGAAGTTGAGCCGGCGGACGTGCGCGTTCTCGACCAGCTCGTCGCCGATCGGCCCGGCCTCACCCGGCGCGTGCGTCACGACGTTGAGCACGCCCGCGGGCATCCCGGCCTCGGCGAAGATCTCGCCCCACAGCAGCCCGCCCGCGTAGGGCGACAGCTCCGACGGCTTCAGCACGACCGTGTTGCCGAGCGCGAGCGGCCCGGCGATCGAGCGCGCGGAGAGGATCAGCGCGGCGTTCCACGGTGCGATCGCGCCCACCACGCCGACCGGCCGGCGCAGGCCCATCGAGAACGTGCCGGTGTCGGAGGGGATCACTTCGCCCATGGGGGCATAGGCGAGCGCCGCCGCCTGCCGGAAGAGACCGGGCACGAAGTGGAGCTGGAACATCGAGAAGCCGAAGGCCGAGCCGGTCTCGCGGATCAGCCACGACGCCACGTCCTCGGCCCGCGCCTCCAGGATGTCCGCGGCCTTCAGGAGGATCCGCTGCCGCTCGGCCGGAGGCGTCTGCGACCACGCCGGGAACGCCGCGGCGGCCGCCTCGACCGCCCGCCGCGCGTCCTCGCGCGTGCCCGCCGGCACCCGCGCGACGACGTCGCCGGTGAACGGGTCGAGATCGTCGAAGGTCGCACCGCCCGACGCGTCGACCCATTCGCCGCCGATGAACTGCCGAACCTCGCGGGTGTCCGACTCCGCGGTTGCCATAACGCTCCTCTCCTAGAAGATCCGCTCGAAGGACATTCCTACTCCCCCGCCTCGGGCCGCCGCGTGCGCGCAAGGCGATGGCCCACCGGCAGCAGCTGCACGCCGAAGCGGTCGACGACGGTGCCCCACAGACCGCGCGGCAGGAGCAGCGCGAAACCGATCGCGATCGCCCCGAGCAGCACGAAGTACCAGACGCCGTTGTCGCCCAGCTCGTTCTGGATCACGAACAGGATGATCGCGCCGATGATCGGCCCCTCGAACGTGCCGAGGCCGCCGACGAGCACCATGAAGATCATCAGCGCCGAGTAGTCGACGTCGAAGATCGACGGCGGCGAGACGAAGAACTGGTTCGTCAGGATCAGGCAGCCAGCAGCGCCGCAGCCGAGCGCGGCCAGCACGAAGACGACGCCTTTGCGCCGCATCACGTGCACCCCGATCGAGGCCGCCGCCTCCTCGTCGTCGCGGATCGCCTGCAGCGACGCGCCAAGCCGTGTGCGCAGGAGGACGAAGACGATCAGCAGCAGCACCGTCGTCGCGCCGAGGGCGGACCAGTAGATGTACTCGAGGCGCCGGTGCGGATCCGGGTAGTCGAGCGTCAGCGAGTTGAACGAGAGACCGGTTCCGCCGCCGAGCTTGCCGTAGATCGTGAACAGGATCATCGCGATCTCGGCGACCACCCACGTCCCGATCGCGAAGGCTCCGCCCCGCAGCTGAAGCACGACGAACGAGATCGGGATCGCCACGAGCCCCGTGAACAGCGTCGCGAGCAGCATCGCCAGAAACGGGTTCACGTTGTGCAGGTAGGTGAGGTAGAGCGTGCTGTAGGCGCCGATCCCGATGAACGCCTGCTGGCCCACGGACACGAGGCCGCCGAAGCCGGCGAGCGCGTTCCACATCACCGCGAGGATCACGAGCACGAACAGCGAGATCAGCTTCTGCACCGCGTTCTCGCTCATCGCGAGCGGCACGAACACGAGCAGCACGAGCAGACCCGCGAACGCCGACGTGAAGACGATCGAGAGCCTCGTCCAGCGCCGCACCACCAGGCTCGTGCTCCGGGTCGGCAGCGTCGCGGTGGCCGTCGCGTGCTCGCTCATGCCCCCGCTCCGGCGCCGGCGGAGGCGGCACCTGCGCTCCTGGGCGACTCCGTCAAGCCTACGTCGCTCATGCAGAAACCCTCCGGGCGGCGCCGATGCCGCCGGTCTCGATCAGCGCGCGCGCGACGAGCACGACCAGGAACACGATGTGCCCGAAGAGCGCGAAGTACTGCGGGTCGACCTGCTCGCCGATGTTCTGCGCGATCCCGAGTGCGATTCCGCCGAGCAACGTCCCCCAGAGCGAGCCGAGGCCGCCGATCACGACGGCCTCGAACGCGAAGATCAGCATCGACGCGCCGTCGGAGGGGCCGAACGCCGACCGAAGGCCGAGGAAGATGCCCGCGAGCGCGGCAGTGGCTACGGCGATCGCCGTCGCGCGCGCGTAGACCGAGCGGGCGTCGATCCCCACCAGCTCCGCCGTGTCGGGATCGTCCGCCGTCGCGCGCAGCTCGCGACCCGTGCGCGTGCGCGAGAGGAAGATCTGCAGTGCTCCGAGCACGACCACCGCGACGCCGAGGATCAGCGCGGCAAAGGCCGAGATGGTGATGCTGCTCGTCACCTTCCAGCTCCACACGCCGAGGCGACCCGGGTCGAGCGACTGCGAGTTCGGCGAGAAGAAGCGCTGCAGGAGGTTGCCGATGATGATCAGCAGCCCGAACGTCGTCAAGAGCGGCACGAGCTGGCTCGCGCGCAGACTGCGCTCGAGCAGCGTCCGTTGCAGGACGTAGC
>JBOGZX010000118.1:0-9625 GCA_050697615.1 Gaiellaceae bacterium | reverse complement strand
GGCTCGAGACGACGGCGTCGACATGCTCGGCCGCCAGCCGCTCGCCGAGCGCGCGCGCGACGGCGCGCCCCGCAGCGGTCAGCGGACGTAGGTGATCGGGTTCGCCGGGCGCGGCCTCGGCATGGCGCACGACGAAGAGGCGCACGCTCCTACTGTAGTAGCGCGGCCACCTCGCCCAGCACGGCCACCATCTCCACGTCCTCGTGGACGAGGTGCTGCAGCATCGCCCGTTCGACGCCGGCCGCCTCGTACTCCCGCAGGCGCTCGACGACCTCCTCGACGGTGCCCGAGACGGGCGGCGGCTCGTCGCGCCCGGTGACCGCGCGGTAGGCGGCGAGACGCTCGTCCACCTCGCTCCGGTCGCGGCCGACGACACAGCCGATCATCATCGAGAAGCGGAGCGGCGCCCGTCCGGCCTCACGCGCCGCCCGGTCGAGGATGCCGCGGCGCTCGCGCGCCTCGCCGACGGTCGGGAAGACGGTGTTGTACTCGTCGGCGTGGCGGACGGCGGCGCGCACCGTCCGCGGCTTCGCCGAGCCGCCGACGATGATCGGCGGCATCGGCCGCTGGAGCGGCTTCGGCTCGACGTCTTCGGCCTCGGTCCACTGGCGGACGATCTCGTCGAGCTGCCGGTCGAGCTCGTCGAGCCGCTCGCGCGCCGTCATGAACGGAAAGCCGTAGGTCTCGTGCTCGGCCTCGTACCAGCCGCCGCCGATCCCAAGCTCGACGCGGCCGCGCGAGATGCGGTCGACGGTGGTGACGCTCTTCGCCAGCACCGAGGCGGGCCGGAAGGTGACCGGCGAGACCATCGTCCCCAGGCGGATCCGCTCGGTCCGCGCCGCGAGCGCCGCGAGCGTCGTCCAGGCGTCGAGCGAGCCGGCCGGCTCGCCGCGTTCGATCGACCGGTAGTGGTCGGAGCGGAACAGCCCGTCCAGCTCGGCCGCCTCCGCTGCCTGCGCGAGCGCGAGCCACTGCTCCCACTCGATCCCCTCCTGGCCCTCGAGCATCAAACAGACGCGCATGGATGGATCTTTGCAATCTCGGGATACAGTCGGCGTCGTGCGCCGCTTCCGCTACGTCGTCGCCGACGTCTTCACCGACGTGCCGCTCGCCGGCAACCAGCTCGCCGTCTTCACCGACGCCCGCGACCTCGACTCGTCGACCATGCAGTCGCTCGCCCGCGAGATGAGCTTTTCCGAGAGCGTGTTCGTGCTGCCGCCGTCGTCGGAGGACGCCGACGTGCGGATCCGCATCTTCACGCCGTCGAACGAGCTGCCGTTCGCCGGGCACCCGGTGCTCGGCACGGCGTTCGTGCTCGGAGCGCCGCTGCAGAAGATCGTGATCCGCCTCGAGACGGGCGCGGGGGTGATCCCGGTCGCGCTCGAGCGCGAGGGATCGCGGATCGTCTTCGGCTGGATGGAGCAGCCGGTGCCGCGGTGGGAGGCGGTGCCGAACGTAGGCGAGGTGCTGGCGGCGCTCGGCGTCTCGGCCTCGGGACTGCCGGTCGAGCGGTACGAGCTGGGACCGGGTCATCTCTACGTCGAGCTCGGCTCCGCGGCCGAGGTCGCGTCGCTCGAGCCCGACCTCGCAGCGCTCGAGCGCGCGACGCGCGACGGTGCGAACTGCTTCGCCCGCGACGGCGGCCGTTGGAAGAGCCGCATGTTCGCACCGGCTCACGGCGTCGCCGAGGACCCGGCGACGGGCTCTGCGGCCGGCCCGCTCGCCGTGCACCTGGCGCGCCACGGACGCATCGGGTTCGGCGAACGGATCGAGATCGTCCAGGGAGCCGAGATCGCGCGCCCGTCGACGCTCTTCGCCCAGGCCGACGGCTCCGCCGCTGCGATCGAGCGCGTGGGCGTCGGCGGATCCGCGGTCACGGTCGCCCGCGGCGAGCTCAGGTTGTGACGGCCACCGCTTCGATCTCCGGCAGCTCCACCGCGAGCGCCGTCCAGAAGACACCGCCGTCGCGGGTCACGTAGAGGCGGTTTCGCGCGGCGTAGACGGCCACGTCGGGGTCGTCCTCTGAGACGGCGACCGCCCGTCCCGCGGGGAGGCCGCGGCCGGAGTCGCGCCACGTCGAGCCGGCGTCGTGGGAGACGGCGAGCGGCGGCTTCGCATCGATGACGGCCACCACCGTCGATCCGGCGGCGGCCGCGGCCACCAGCCGCGGCAGGTTGAGGATGGGCGTGGGCGGGAGCTCGACCGGATCGCCCCACGGCTCGACCTCGTCGGTCTCGAGATCGACCGCGAACGCTCCCACGCGGGTGACGGCGATCGCGATCATGCCATCAGCGACGCGACGACGGCCGTCGCCCTCCGCGCCGCGCCCACCGGCGCGAAGCCGGAGTTGCGGGCGACGACGTACGCGGCCATGAACACGTCGCCCGCGCCGGTCGGGTCGGCGGGCAGCGGGTGGGCGCGCACCAGCTCGCTCCGGCCGCCGACGTGGACGGTCGACCCGCGCGAGCCGCGGGTCACCAGCACTTCGCGGACTCCGAGCGCCGTGATGTCTCCGATCACCTCTGCCTCCTCCTCCGCGAGCTTCAGTACCCAGATGTGCCGCAACAGAGCCGGGTCGAAGTTCGAGTCGAGCTGCAGTGGGCCGAGCTGCGGAGCGCGGACGAGGCCCTGGCCGTCGTACGACACGCGGCAGCGGCGAGCGAGCGCTGCCAGCGTCGGCTCCGGGAACTCTCCGCGCGTGAGCGGCGCGACGTGCACCCAGCGCGCGGAGGGGAGCGACGGAATGTCCTCCGGCAGCCACTGGTCGCCGAGCGCTTCGACGCGCATCTCGCGGCGGTCGCCGACGTACGAGAACGCGAAGGTCGCCGTCGAGCGACCGTTCACGTAGCGGACTGGCGAGCCGAGGCGCACGACCGGCGGCAGCAGCTCGTCCCGGTCCGACGTCGCGCAGCGCGCGACGATGCGCGCCGGTACGCGAAGCCGCTGCAGGCCCCGTGCGCCGTGATACGGACCGCCGCCGACGCGCGGGGGCTGACCCGAGACGATGTCGCGGGCGAGGTTGCCGATCAGTGTGATCACCCGCTCGCGAGTATGTCTCTCCGCGTCGTGTGAGTGCCCGACTTCTTCTCCCGCCCCGCGAACAGGGCGTCGACACCTTCGGTGTCAGACGCTCTCCTCGCTACAGGGGCACGAGCTTCGTCGCGGTCGCCTTCCAGCTCGCCACGAGGAGATCGCCCTCGCGGATGCCGAGGCGGTCGGCGGACTCCGCGGTCACCTCGGCCGTCAGCGGGCCGAGGGTCACGCGCACGCGGTTCGCGATCCGCGTCGCCGTCGTCACGTGCGCCTGCACGTGGTTGCGCGACGAGTCGGCCGGCGCCCTTCGCGCCAGGGTCACGTCCCACGGGTAGACGACGGCTGCGACGTCGCCGCTCGCGTGGTCCGCCGACAGGACGACCGTGCGATCGGGAAGCTCGACGGCGGTGAGCGATCCCTCGCGACGCGCACGGCCGCGCAGCACGTTGCCGCCCGCGAACTGCGCGACGAACTGCGAGACCGGAGCACGGATCAGCTCCTCCGGCGATCCCACCTGCACGAGCACGCCGTCGGCGAGCACTCCCACGCGCTGCGACAGGGCGGCGGCGTCGACGAAGTCGTGCGTCACGATCAGCGCCGGCAGCCCCAGCTCGCGTAGCGTCGCCCGCAACTCGGTGCGCACCGCGTCGCGCGTGTGCGGGTCGAGCGCGCCGAGCGGCTCGTCGAGCAGCAGCACCTGCGGCCGCCGCGCGATCGCACGGGCGAGAGCGACGCGTTGCTGCTCGCCCCCCGACAGCGCGCGGGGACGCGCGCGCGCGAGGTGTGCGATTCCCAGCCGCTCCAGGATTCCGTCGGGCGACCCTCCGAACGCGACGTTCGCGAGCACGCTCAGGTGCGGGAAGAGCGCGTAGTCCTGGAAGACGTAGCCGACCGAGCGCCGCTCGGGCGGGAGCCGCGACCAGTCCGCGCCGTCCACCTCGACCGTCCCGCGCGCCGGTACGAGGCCGGCCACCGCTCGCAGCAGCGTCGACTTCCCGGCGCCGGACGGTCCCACGACGGCCACCGTCTCGGCGCCGACGTCGAGCGCTACGCGAAGGGCGAAGTCGCGAAGCGGGACGGAGACGTCCAGCCGGAGCGAAGCCACTTGACCGCCAGGAGGAGGGTGAACGAGAACGCGACGAGGAGGGCGCCGATCGCGAGCGCAACGTCGAACGACTGCTCGAACTCCGCGTAGATCGCGAGCGGCAGTGTCTGCGTGACCCGCTGCAGCGAGCCGGCGAACATGATCGTCGCGCCGAACTCCCCGAGCCCGCGTGCGAACGACAGCGCGAGCCCAGCCCCGAGCCCGCCGGCAGCGAGCGGCAGCGCGACCCGCGCGAAGACCCGCCACGGGCGCGCGCCGAGGGTTCGCGCGGCGGCGACGAGCGTCGGGTCGACCCCTTCGAACGCCGCGACGGCCGTGCGCACGTAGAACGGCGCCGCCACGAACGCGACGGCCATCACCACCGCCGCCTGCGAGAACGCGACCGACGTAGAGAGCAGGCCGGTCCGTCCGAACGCCGCCAGCAGCCCAATCCCGGCGACGGCCGGCGGCAGCACGAGCGGCAGCTCGACGAGCGTCAGCAGCACCGACCGCCCGGAGAAGCGGTGGGTCGCCAGCAGGTACGCGGTGGGCGTGCCGAGTGCGACGACGAGCGCCTGGGCCACCACGCTCGTCTTCAGGGAGACGACGAGCGCGTCGCGCGCCACCGGGTCGCCCAGCTCGCGGAGCAGCGTGCCCGGCGGCACCCGCAGGAAGATCGCCGCAACCGGCAGGGCGAGGAAGGCGAGCGCGACCGCCGAGAGCAGCGCGAATGCGGCTCTCACGGAAGTCCGAACCCCGCCGCACGGAGCACTCTCCGTCCGCGCGAGCCGAGCACCTTCCGTACGAACGACGCCGCGAGCCCCGGATGCCGGGCGCCGTGCACGACGCACAGCTCGTACTTCACGACCGGCTGGGCCCGGGCCGGCAGCGCGATGCTCAGGACCTTCCCGCGGGCCGGCTTAACGTCCGTGCGGTAGGCGATGCCGGCGTCCGCCTCGCCGAGCGCGACCTTCGCCACGACCAGCTTCACGTCGTCCTCGTAGCTGACGACCTGCCTCGACACCGACGAGAGACGGAGGTCCGCGAGGAGCTTCCGGGTGTAGTCCCCGACCGGGACGCCGCGGGCGCCGACGACGAGCTTGACGCCGCGGCGGCGCAGGTCGTAGACGGAGTGGATGTGGGCCGGGTTCGAGCGCGGCACGATCAGGACGAGCCTGTTCGTCGCGAAGACGCGCGGCTTCGAGCAGAGGCCCTGCCGGTACAGCGCCTGCGGCTGCTTCGGCGAGGCCGCCGCGAACACGTCGGCCCGTGCGCCCTGCGCGATCTGGAACGCGAGCTGGTCGGAGCCGGCGAACTGGTAGCGCGGAGCCCGGGCGACGTGCGGGAAGACGGTCGTCAGCGACGCCGCCGCGAAGATCGTGAGCAGGCTCACGCGTCCACCATCACCGACGTCGACTTGACGACGCCCGTCGCCCTCGCGCCCGGTGTGAGGGCGAGCGACTCCGCCGACTCCCGCGTGATCACCGCGACGATGCGGACCGGCCCGGCGACGTCGATCTCCACCTGCGCGAGCAGCCCTTCGACCTCGACGCTCGCGACGACCCCCGCGAAGCGGTTGCGCGCCGAGAGGTGCTGCTCCGCGCCGCCGAGGACGCGCTCCACTTCCGAGACCGCGATCAGCCGGCGGTTCGACGCGTCACGCCGCGTCGCGATCTTGCCGTCACGGTCCCAGCGGCGAAGTGTGTCGAGCGAGATTCCGAGCCTGCGCGCGGCCTCTGCGGCCGGAAGGAAACGCTTAGGCATTGCCTACGTATGTTAGCCGACGCTGCCCGGCGCCGCGACCGCTGTGCGGTTGCCCCGGTCGAACGGCTCAGCCCCAGCGGTCGCCGGCGGGGTCGGTCAGCTCGGCGAGCCGCACCACTCCCTCGAGCGCAATCTGCAGGTGCCGCTCCTCGACCGCGAGCGCCCACACGGCGAGATCGGCGACCGCGCCGCCCTCGTCGCCGGTCGCGCGCGCGGCGAGGCTGACGAGCGCCGCCCAGAGCGCGACCTCGCCCGCCTCGGCCATCGAGAGGAAGCTCCAGGCGGCCAGCGGGCCGGTCCCGGCCTTGAACCACGCTGCGACCAGGGCGGCCGACCTCTCCTCGGTCGTGTTCGCACGGGCGAGAATCTCGGTCGCGACCTCGTCGCCGAAGAGCCGCTCGACCGCCACGCACCGCCCGCGGGCCTCCTCGGCCTCGCGGCGCAGCGCAAGCAGCGCCTCCCGCAGCCCGGCGTCCGCGATCCGCTCGGAGACCCGCTCGGTCACGGTCGTGGCGGCAATGGCGAGGCCGTGGGCCTCGCCGAGCTTCTCCTGCAGCACGCTCAGCACGCGTGGTCCCTATGCGGGCTCGTGGACACGCGCCGTCTCCTCGTCTGCTCGCTCGGCCTTCGTGGCCGCGCGCGCCTCCTCCTCCGCGCGATGCTGGTCGCGCAGCACGGGCTCGCCCGCCTGCAGCCCCTTGCAGGCCCAGTACGCGGCGATCGAAAGGAGCGTTGGGACGATCCAGATGGCGACGCGGTAGAACCAGATCTGCGACGTGTAGCTGATGTTGAAGAGCACGTCGACGCGGTCGGCGCCGCCCGCGAAGAAGATGAGCACGACCCAGCTGAGCATCCAGACGCCGATTGCCGTCCGCCATGGTGCGTCCCGCGGCCGGTCGAGCACGTTGTGGAAGCCGTAGTCGCCCGTCGCCTTCCGCTCCAGGATCGGCCACGCGAACAGGAACGTGAAGACGATGCCGGGGAAGACGACGCCGCCCCAGAAGGGGTTCGGCACGAGCGTGTAGCCGTCGATCACGAAGTCCCAGTGCGGCACCAGCCGCAGGGCGCCGATCAGCCAGCCGAGGTACCAGTCGGGCTGGGCGCCGTTCGTCGACGAGTAGGTGTGGTACGGCCCCCACAGCCAGACCGGGTTGATCTGCGCCAGTCCGCCGAGGAGGAACAGAATCCCCGTCACGGCGAGCATTAGGCCGAGCGACCTGGGCGCCTGCCCCGGGAACATCGGCACGCCCACGATCTTGCGGTTGGTCTCGCGGCGCGAGCGCCGGAACTGCGTGTGGTGCTTGAGCGCAACCAGTGCGAGGTGGGCGCCGAGCAGGACCGCGATCAGCGCGGGGAAGAGGAAGACGTGTGCGATGTACATGCGGGAGAAGAACGCCGAGGTGCCGGGGAACGGGCCGTCCCAGATCAGCGCTCCGAGATTCGCGCCGAAGAAGGGGATCGAGAGCGCGACGCCGTTGCCGATCGCGAGGCCCATCCCCGAGAGCAGGTCGTCGACGAGCGAGTACCCGGCATAGCCCTCGAGCAGCGCCACGACGAGCACCGTGATGCCCAGCCAGTAGGTGAGCTCGCGCGGCTTGCGGTAGGCGCCGGTGAAGAAGATGCGCAGCATGTGGAGCACGATCGCGGCGACGAACACGTCGGCCGCCCAGTGGTGGGTCTGCCGCATCAGCAGCCCGGCCTTGACGTTGAAGGAGATGTTCAGCACCGACTGGTAGGCGGCCGTCATCTCCTGGCCGCGCAGCGGGACGTACGTCCCGTGGTAGACGACCTGGGTGGTGCTGTCGGTGTAGAAGAGCGCAAGGTAGGTGCCGGTCGCGAGCAGCACGATGAACGCGTAGAGGGCCACCTCGCCGAGCAGGAACGACCAGTGGTCGGGGAAGAGGTAGCGCAACGTCTTCCGCAGGAAGGGCGCGGTGCCGCTGCGCTGGTCGATCGCCCGGACGAGCTTGTAGATCATGACGAGTGAGAGCTCGGCTTCCTCATACGGACGCCCCACCACGAAGGCCCGACCGCCTCGTCGAAGTTGCCGTGGGCGCGCAGCTCGCCCTTGCGGTCGATGTAGATCGGCAGCATCGGCAGCTTGCGCCCGGCCGGTCCGAAGAGCACCTTGCCGCCGGTGGCGGGGTCGAAGGTCGAGTAGTGGCAGGGGCAGACGAGCGCCGGCTTGGGCGCATCGGGCTGGAAGAGCGGCGTGCGGTAGAGCGAGATCGCGCAGCCGGCGTGCGTGCAGATCTTCGAGTAGGCGACGATGCCCTGCGCCGCGTAGCCCGCGTTCCCGGGCGGCAGCTCGAGCTGGTCGACCGGCAGGCGCACCAGCACGAGCGGCGAGCCGAGCTCCTCCTTGTCGGCGCCCTCGGGGAAGGCCGTGTAGAAGTCGGCCTCTTCGATGTCGCTCGCACGGTAGGGCCGGTTCTGCTCGTCCACGAGCCGGCGGCCCCGCCGCCACGGCGTCCCGTAGAAGGGGTTCATGTCGAAGACGGGCCCGAGCGAGACGATCGGCGTGATCAATGCCACCCCGAGCGCACCACCGGCCGCGCCGAGCGAGAGCTGGAACAGGCGCTTGCGGCTGAGCCGGCTGCCACTCTCGGCGAGGACCGCGACGATCGCCTCCTGCTCGGACGGATGCTCCTCCGCCGGGTAGCTCTCCTCGATCTCCTCGGTGACGATCAGCTCCCTGGCGGTCACGATCAGCGCCGCGGCGAGGAAGAGCAGCGACATTCCGAGGCTGGAGCCGAGCAGCTGGGTCTGCTTGGGCAGACGGTCGAGCGCGTAGAAGACCGGGAATGCGACCGCGCAAACCGCGGAGGCGAGCAGCAGCCCGATCACGAGGAGCTCGGCCCGCGGGCTCGGCTCGCCCGCCGGGACGATCCGCTCTCGCTTGTCGAGCCGGACGACCCGCTTCCGGCGGCCGAGCAGCAGTATCACCGCCGCGATCAGGGTGTCGAGGAGCCGCCTCACTCGGCCGCCCCGTGCTTGAGCCGCCTGCCGACCGCCATGCAGACCGCCACGATGAACGCGATCGCGATGAACCAGGTGACGAGCCCCTCGGGGACGGGCCCGATCGTGCCGAGCGACCAGCCCCCGCGGTTGTCGGCGTGCTTCGTGTAGTTGACGTAGGTGATCAGGGAGTCGAGCTGGTGGTCGGAGATCTTCTTCTTCGAGAAGCTCGGCATGACGTACGGGCCGATGCGAACCGCCTCGGCGATCTGGGTGCTGGTGTCGTCCTCGAGAGCCGGCGGCGTGGCCCCCGTGACGTAGCCGCCCTGTGCCGCGATCTGGTGGCAGCCGGCGCAGTTGTCCGTGAACAGCTTCATGCCCTGGGAGATGCTCCCGCTCTCGGGATGCGGCGTCGGGACGGCGGGGCCGTGGCCGAGCGAGGCGACGAAGGCGATCAGCCCGCGCAGCTGCGGCTCGCTGAAGGTGACGCGGGCGCGGCGCGGCTGGATGCCGTTTCGAGGCAGCGGCATGTAGCCGGTGCGCAGGTAGAAGTCGGCCGCCGCGGCGCCGACGCCCCACAGCGAGGGCGCGAGCCCCTGCTGCTGTATCTGGGCGCGCCTGGGTCCTGCGCCGATCCGGTCGGGCGGCCCGTGGGTGTTGCCGCGGGCGTCCATCCCATGGCAGGCGAGACAGTTCTGGCCGTACAGATGCCATCCACGCAGGACGAGCTTGCTCGTCGGCTGCCCGCCCGGCGGCGCCGCGCCCCTGGCGGCGGCCGCCGCGGCC
>JBOGZX010000117.1:0-3282 GCA_050697615.1 Gaiellaceae bacterium | reverse complement strand
GGGCAGCGCGGGCGCCTGCCGCAGCAGCTGCACCAGCCGCATGCTCGTCGCGCTGCGCACGGGCAGACAGCCGAGCCGTCGCCGCAGCGGAAGCCCGAGCGAGAGCGGCCAGGCCGCGCGCCGCACCGCGAGCGGGAGCCCGCGTGGATAGCCGGCGAGGAAGCCGGGCTCGAACAGGTCGTCGCGCACGGCGAACGTAGCGCGGATGCTGCGCCGTCGCCAGAGCCGGGCGCCGAAATAGAGCGCGCCGCACAGGAGCGGCACGTCGTCGTCGCTGCGGTGGGTCGAGACGATCAGCGTGCCCGGCTCGAGGCACAGGCGCTCGACGCCGAAGATGCGAATCTCGAAGCGGGCCGCGTACGCACGCATCCCGGTCGCGACCAGGTCGTAGAGCAATCCGGATCGCAACACATCGTCGCGCTCGCGCACAAGAACACGACTTCCCGGCCCCGCGAGGGAAAAACCGCAGCTAGCGCCCGTCTCTCGCCGGCCTCCCGGTTTCGGTCCTTTTGGGGGCGGACAGAAGTTGGTGCAAGCGATTCCACGCGTGGAGGTGGATACATGATGAAGAACCTCGACATCGCAGCGGCCTCGCTCGTCATCGTCGGCGGGCTGAATGCGCTTGCGGTGGCGGCCGGGAAGTTCGACCTGTTCGCACTCGCAACGGGCAAGAAGGGCCATCTTGGCAAGACGAACATCGCGACGCGGACCGTCTACGGCGTCGTCGGCGGCGGGGCGCTCTGGACGCTCTCGCGGCTGATCGAACGGGAGGCCTTCTGATGAGCCTCGGCACCCGCGCGCGCCTGCCGCGGGTGCACGGGCGCTGAGCGGACTCCTGGGCCGGCCCGCCGCGGTGCGGGCCGGCCCGTCCGCATTCGCCGGAACGGCGACGGGCGCTGTGAAGGTTCAGCTCCCGACCGCCCTCACGCCCGCGGCGGTCGGGGTCGCGCTCTGGGTCGCCGTCGCCTCCGGGCACACGGCCACCGGACGGCTTCCGGGTTCGGTCGCGGCGGTCTCGGCGGCCTCCGGCTACGCGATCTGGCGCAGGCGCGGCCGCCGCTGGCACGACGGGCGGGCGATCCTGGCACTCCTTCCGTCGGTCGCGTGCGGCGCATGGATCGCCGTCGGCGGGCTCGTCACCGGCGACGATCTGACCGACGCGCGGAGGCTCGCGCTCCAGGTTGGTCCCGGCATCGCGCTCACGGGCATCGCCGCGACGATCCTCGGCTACCACGGGCGGCACCATCCCGCCGACGGCGGCACCGCTCAGGCGAGGTGACGCGCGCGGGTCAACGGGCAAGCGCCTCGTCGGCGATCTGCTCTGCGATCGCCATGCTGGACGTCGCGCCGGGTGAGGGTGCGTTCCGCACTGCCGTCACGGGGCCGAGCCGGTTGATGCGAAAGTCGTCGAGCAGCGACCCGTCGCGGTCGACCGCCTGGGCGCGGACGCCGGCCGGCGCCGCGACGAGGTCGGTGCTCGCCAGCTCGGGAACGTAGCGGCGGGCCTCGTCGGCAAACGCCTGCCGGAGCAGCGAGCCGCGCACCTCGCGGATCCCCATGCGCCAGTGCTTGCGGGCGAGCGACCGGAATCCCGGCGAGCGAAGGGTCTCCGCGAGATCGCGTGGATTGAAGTCGCGTCTGCGGTATCCCTCGCGGGCGAGCGCCAGGACAGCGTTCGGGCCGACGTCGACCCCGCCGTGCACGCGGCTCGTGAAGTGGATGCCGAGGAACGGGTAGGCCGGATCGGGCACGGGATAGAGCAGGCCCCGGATCAGATCCTCGCGCCCGGGCGCCAGCCGGTAGTACTCGCCGCGGAAGGGAACGATCGCCGGCTCCCGATCGTCGCCGGCGAGCCGAGCGACGCGATCGGACTGCAGACCCGCGCACAGGACGAGCAGGTCGAAGCCGTAGCTCCCCCCGCCGGCCTCGACCCGTGCCTGGCCGCCGTCGACGCGAATCGCGGTCACCTCGGCATCGAGCGCGATCTCGCCGCCCGCGGCTCGGACGTCCTCGGCGAACGCTCGCGCGATCGCTCGATAGTCGGTGACGGCGGTGGTCGGCGAATGCAGGCCGGCGACGCCGGCGGCACGCGGCTCGACCTCGCGCAACGCGTCGCCTTCGAGCCAGCGAAGCCCGGGTACGCCGTTCGCGGTGGCACGTCGCCGCAGCTCGACGAGCCGCTCGACCTCGCCCCGGTCGACGGCGACGACGAGCTTGCCGCACTCGTTCCACGGCAGGCCGCGCTGCTCGCAGTACGGGCGCAGCAGCTCGACCCCGCGACGGCAGAGGCGGGCCTTCGCCGATCCGGGGGCGTAGTAGATGCCGGCGTGGACGACTCCACTCGAGTGGCCGGTCTGGTGACGCGCGACCTCGCGCTCCTTCTCGAGGACGGTGACGGCGGCGCCCGGACGCAGTTCCGTCACGCGGCGCGCGACGGCGAGGCCGATGATCCCGGCGCCGACGACTCCGATTCGCAACGAGGCCATGTCCGGTCACGGTAGTGGAGGGCGACTCACTCGGCACCCTCCTGCCGTGAGGGAGCTCCTGCGCCGCCTCTGCCGGCGGCACCAGCCCCACAGCCACGCGAGCGGCGCCGCCGTAATCCGCTCCCCGAGCGGGTACGCCCGTGGCCCCGTGTGCGGGACAACGCCGGCGAGGAAGCAATCCCCGAGCTCGTCGCGAAGCCAGGCGAGCTGCCTCGCATCCGTGCGCGTACGCCTCGATGTAACGGTGCAACCGGACCGGGTAACGCCAGCCGTGCTCGGCGAGTGCCCGACATCGCTGCCCACTCCGCTCGCCCGGCGAGGTCCAGGGTCGTCACACGCGTGCGCGCACAATGCTCGCGCAACGAGCCGGCGGGCTCCGGCGAGGCTTCTAGTCTGTCGTCGATGAAGGACGCTCTCTTGGCGTGGTACGAGGAAAATCGCCGCCCTCTGCCGTGGAGGGAGACGACGGATCCATACGCAATCCTGGTGTCGGAGGTGATGCTGCAGCAGACGCAGGTGGAGCGGGTGATCCCCCGCTGGCGGGCGTGGCTCGGGCGCTGGCCCACGGTCGAGTCGCTCGCCGCCGCGTCGGCGGCTGAGGTGATCGTCGAATGGCAAGGGCTCGGCTACAACCGGCGCTTGAACCGGCCACGCCTGGTACCTGCCAAGTCTCGGGCAGCGGAACCTCGGTCGGCCCGAACGCCTCTTGAAGTGTCGGCGTCTCTGCCGACCAGGAGCGGCCGAACTGCGACTCGGCGATCAGTGTGAGGGGAAGCGAGGTCGAGAACACGTATTC
>JBOGZX010000116.1:0-3062 GCA_050697615.1 Gaiellaceae bacterium | reverse complement strand
CCCACCGGCTGATCGACGTGCAGGCGCTCGGCTGCGACTTCCTCGCGTTCTCGTCGCACAAGCTGTGCGGCCCGACGGGCGCGGGGGCGCTGTGGGGGCGGCGCGAGCTGCTCGAGGCGATGCAGCCCTTCAACCTCGGCGGCGAGATGATCCGCTCGGTCGCGCTCGACCGCACGAGCTGGAACGAGCTGCCGTACAAGTTCGAGGCGGGCACGCCGGCGATCGCGGAGGCCTACGGGTTCGGCGTCGCGATCGACTACGTCACCGCGGTCGGCCTGGAGGCGATCGAGCGCCACGAGCGCGAGCTGGTGGTGCAGACGATGGACGCGCTCGCCGAGATCCCGGGCCTGCGCGTGTTCGGTCCGCCCGCCGACCGGCGCACGGGCATCGTCAGCTTCGAGGTGGAGAACGTCCATCCGCACGACGTCGCCCAGATCCTCAACTGGGAGGGCGTCGCCGTGCGCGCCGGCCACCACTGCACGCAGCCGCTGATGACGCGTCTCGGCGTTGCCGCGACGACGCGCGCGAGCTTCTACCTCTACACGCTCCCCGACGACGTCGACCGGCTGATCGCGGCCCTGCACAAGGTCAAGGAGACCTTCCGCTGAGCGAGCTGGAGCAGATGTATCGGGAGGTGATCCTGGATCACTACAAGTCGCCGCGGGGGCACGGGCTGATCGAGGACGCCGACGCGAGGGCGGAGGGGCAGAACCCGCTCTGCGGCGACGAGGTGACGATCTCGGTCAAGTTCGCCGGCGACGGCGAGACGATCGACAGCGTCGGCTTCGAGGGCCGCGGCTGCGCGATCTCGCAGGCGGCCACCTCGATGCTGACCGAGCTCGTGCGGGGCCGCACCGCCTCGGACGTCGCCGTGCTGCCCAAGGAGGAGCTGCTCGAGGAGATCGGCATCCCGCTCACCCCGATCCGACTCAAGTGCGCGATCCTCGGCCTGGGCGTCCTGAAGGTGGCGCTCCACAAGGCCAAGGGCACCCCGCTGCCGGAGGAGTGGCGGGGACTCGGCGACGACCTCACGTTCGAATAGTGTCGCGTCGCTAGGTGCCCAAGCTCGACGTCGCGCCGCTGGAGGAGTTCGGCCCCGGCTCCGTCAAGATCGTGGCGCTCGGCTGGACGATGGTCGGCGTCTACAACTGCGGCGGCGAGCTGCTCGCGATCGAGGACCGCTGCTCGCACGACGACGGGCCGCTCTGCGAGGGCGAGTGGGAGGAGGACACCTGCCGCGTGATCTGTCCACGCCACGGCTCGGCGTTCGACCTGCACACGGGCAGGCCGCTGTCGCTGCCGGCCTTCGAGCCGGTGTCGATCTACCCGGTGACGGTCGAGGACGGCATCGTCAAGGTGGAGGTTGTGGAAACCTGATCCGCTGCTGGGAGACGAACGACCCGCTCTACGCCGCCTATCACGACGAGGAGTGGGGCCGCCCCGTCACCGACGAGCGCGGCGTCTTCGAGCGGATCTGCCTCGAGGGCTTCCAGTCGGGCCTGTCGTGGGCGACGATCCTGCGCAAGCGCGAGGGCTTCCGCGCGGCGTTCGAGGGCTTCGTTCCCGAGCGTGTGGCGGCGTTCGGCGAGCGCGACGTCGAGCGGCTGCTCGCAGACGCGTCGATCGTCCGGCATCGGGGCAAGATCGAGGCCGCGATCGCGAACGCGCGGGCCACGCTCACGCTGCGCGACAGCGGCATGCCGCTCGACGAGCTGTTCTGGTCGCACCGGCCGGCGTCGCACCGCCCGCCCCGTACGCCCGCGGACTGGGCGTCGTCGACCCCGGAGTCGCAGGCGCTCGCGAAGGAGCTGCGCCGGCACGGGTTTCGCTTCGTCGGCCCGACGACGCTGTACGCCGCGATGCAGGCCTGCGGCGTCGTCAACGACCACATCGCGGACTGCTGGGTCAGGGGCGCGGTCGCCGCTGTTCCGTCCTGACCGATGCGCTATCGTGCGCCTATCCGCGGAAAGGAGGTGGTCCGGCGTTGGAGACTTCAAGTACGGGCAGTGGAGGTACCAGCTCGTAGAGGTGCGTCCCCGGGACCTGACGGGGAATCGCCTAGCCAGCGTGGGGGACTCGCGTGAACGCGCCGCCGTAGATCGGCCGGAAGCGCCTCTACGAAGTCCAAGCTGGTAACCGGATGAGGGCCGCCCTTCGGGGGCGGCCCTTCTCTTTACTGGAGGGCCGCGCGTTCGGCGCGAGCGCTCAGACCGCGACGCGGCGGATCTGCTCGTCCAGCGCGAGCAACGGCTGCCGGAACGTCTCGACGGCGGCGGTGTTCGAGATCACGTTGTCCGGCCCCTGCAGCATCGCCACCTGATCGGCGCTGAGCGGCGCGCCGGGCAGCCGCTCGGTCAGGAGCGCGCCGCCGCGGGCGAGCGGGATCGGCACGTGCACGAGCCTGCGGCGCTTGCCGAGCACCCGCGCGATCCTGAGGTAGAGCTCGTTCCAGTCGACGGTGTCGGGGCCACCGAGCTCGAAGAGGCGGTCCGCCGCCTGCGAATGGTCGATCGCCGCCGCGAAGATCGACGCCACGTCGTCCACCCAGATCGGCTGAAAGCGCTGGCGCCCGTCGCCGATCACCGTCACCACCGGCGACAGCCTCACCTGGCGGACGAATGTCGGCAGCGCCCCGCCGCGTCCGAAGACGAAGCTGGGGCGGAAGATCGTGTACGCGAGGCCGGACGCGCGCACCTCCTGCTCCTCCGCCCACTTCGCGGCGAAGTACGGCAGGGTTCCCGCCGTCGGCTCCTGCGTGCCGAGTGCGCTCATCAGGACGAAGCGCTCGACGCCCTCCTCCCGCGCAGCCGCGACCAGGTTCCGCGTCCCCTGCGTCATCACCCGCTCGTAATCGGCGCGCCGGCCGCGGATGATCGCGACCAGGTGGACGACGTGGGTGCAGCCGCGCACCGCGCCGCGCAGGCTCGCCGGGTCGGTGACGTCGCCGGTGACCGTCTCGACGCCGAGGCCGGCCAGCCGCGCCGCGCCGCCGGGCCCGCGCACGAGCGCGCGAACCTCGAGCTCTCGCGCGCGCAGCGCCTGAACGACCGGTGGGCCGACGA
>JBOGZX010000115.1:0-2966 GCA_050697615.1 Gaiellaceae bacterium | reverse complement strand
GGCTCACGATCTCGCTGCTGGTGCCCGCGGCGATCGGCTACGCGATCGCCGGCACCTGGCAGGGCGCGCTCACTGCGCTCCTGTGGGGCGGCGCCGTCCGCATCTTCCTGCTGCACCACGTCACCTTCTCGATCAACTCGATCTGCCACTTCTGGGGCCGGCGAAGCTTCCGGAGCGCAGACGAGAGCCGCAACGTCTGGCTGCTCAGCCTGATCTCGTTCGGCGAGTCGTGGCACAACAACCACCACGCCTTCCCGACCTCGGCGTTCCACGGCCTGCGCCGGTCCGAACAGGCGCTCGACCCGGGCGGCTGGGTGATCACCGGGCTCGAGAAGATCGGCCTGGCCTGGAAGGTCGTGCGCATCCCGCGCGAGCGCCAGGCCGCGAAGTCACTGGCCGCCTAGCGTCAGGCGATCGACCAGGTGTCGCCCGAGCCGACGAGGGACTGCAAGTCGCCGTCGCCCTTCGCGTTCGCGATCTGCGCCGCGACCAGCGAGTCGTAGCTCTCGCGCTCGACGTCCCGGAAGACTCCGAGCGGCACGGCGCCGTGCGTCGCATGCGTGACGCGCGACAGCGCGAACGCGCTCGCGAGATCCTTCTCATCGTGGACGATGCCGGTGTCACCGGCGGGCCGGCCCTGCTCCAGGTAGACCCGGTTCTCCTTCTGGTCGCGGACGACCTCGAACGCGCCGTCGTTGTAGATGTTGCAGTTCTGGAGGATCTCCACGAACGCGGCGCCCCGGTGCGCGGCGGCGCGGCGCAGGACGTTCGTGAGCCCCGGCTTGTCGGTGTCGATCGCGCGCGCGACGAAGGTCGCGTCCGCGCCCAGCGCCAGCGAGAGCGGGTTGAACGGATGGTCGACGCTGCCCATCGGCGTCGAGCCGGTCACCTTCCCCTGCTCGCTCGTCGGCGAGTACTGGCCCTTCGTGAGCCCGTAGATCTGGTTGTTGAACATCAGGATCTTGATGTTCACATTCCGGCGCAGCGCGTGGATCAGGTGGTTGCCGCCGATCGACAGCGAGTCGCCGTCGCCCGTCACGACCCACACGGAGAGGTCCGGGCGCGACACGGCCAGGCCCGTCGCGATCGCCGGCGCCCGGCCGTGGATCGAGTGCATGCCGTAGGTCTGCATGTAGTAAGGGAAGCGGGCGGCGCAGCCGATGCCCGAGATGAAGACGATCTTCTCGCGCTCGAGGCCGAGCTCCGGCATGAAGCCCTGCACCGCCGCCAGGATCGCGTAGTCGCCGCAGCCCGGACACCAGCGCACCTCCTGGTCCGACTTGAAGTCCTTCGCGGTCAGCTTCGCCTCGGCCGTCATGTCACCGCCTCCACGGCGTCTGCGATCTCCCCCGCCTTGAACGGCTTGCCCGTGACGCGGTTGTAGCCGACCGCGTCGACGAGGTACTGCGCGCGGATCAGCTTCAGCAGCTGGCCCAGGTTCATCTCCGGGACCAGCACCCGGTCGTAGCTTCGCAGCACGTCGCCCAGATTCGCCGGGAACGGGTTCAGCCAGCGCAGGTGGGCGTGCGCCGCCCTGCCGCCGCGGGCGCGCACCTGCCGCACGCCTGCCGCGACCGGCCCGAAGGTGCCGCCCCACGACAGCACCAGCACGTCCGCCCCCTCCTGGTGGTCGACCTCGACATCCGGAACCGCCACGCCCGCCACCTTCTGCGCGCGCAGCTGCGTCATCAGGTCGTGGTTGTCGGGGTCGTAGGAGATCGAGCCGGTGTCGTTCGCCTTCTCGAGACCGCCGACCCGATGCTCGAGGCCCGGCGTCCCCGGGATCGCCCACGGGCGCGCCAGCGTCGCCGGATCGCGCCGGTAGGGCAGGAAGGCCTCCTCGCCGACCGCCGTCGCGAACGCGGGGTCGATCGACGTCAGCGAGGCGATGTCGGGAACCGGCCACGGCTCGGCGCCGTTCGCGAGGTACGCGTCGCTGAGCAAGTACACCGGCGTGCGGTAGGTGACGGCAACCCGCACCGCCTCGATCGCGGCGTAGAAGCAGTCTCCCGGCGACGACGCGGCGATCACCGGCACCGGCGACTCCGCGTTGCGCCCGAAGAGCACCATCAACAGGTCGCCCTGCTCCGGCTTCGTCGGCATGCCCGTCGACGGCCCCGCGCGCTGTACGTCGATCACGACCAGCGGCAACTCGAGCGCGATCGCGAGCCCGACCGTCTCCGACTTCAGGACGACACCCGGACCGGCGGACGTCGTCACTCCGAGCGAGCCGCCGAACGACGCCCCGAGCGCCGCGCCGACCGCCGCGATCTCGTCCTCGGCCTGGAACGTGCGCACGCCGAACGCCTTGTGCCTGGACAGCTCCTCGAGGATCGACGACGCCGGCGTGATCGGATACGCACCGAGAAAGAGCGGCAGCTTCGACAGCTTCGACGCGGCGAGCAGCCCCCACGAGAGCGCGACGTTGCCGGTGATCTGCCGGTACAGGCCGGGCTGCAGCGGCGCCGGCTTCACGTCGTACTGGACCGCGAACCCCTCCGACGTCTCCCCGAACGCGTAGCCGGTCGAGAACGCCTTCAGGTTGGCCTCGGCGATCTCCGGCCGCTTCGCGAACTTCGTCTGCAGGAATCGCTTCGTGGTCTCGGTGTTGCGCCCGTAGAGCCACGACATCAACCCGAGCGCGAACATGTTCTTCGCACGCTCGGCCTCGCGCGCCGTCACGCCCTCGATCTCCTTCAGCGCGCCGACCGTCATCGACGTCAACTGCACGGCGTGCACCTGCCAGCCGTCGAGCGACCCGTCCTCGAGCGGATTCGTCTCGTAGCCCGCCTTCTTCAGGTTCCGGTCGGTGAACGCGTCGGTGTCGACGATCAGCGTGCCTCCCTTCGGCAGGTCGCGCAGGTTCGTCTTCAGCGCCGCCGGGTTCATGGCGACGAGCACGTCGGGCTCGTCGCCTTGCGTGAGGATGTCGTGGTCGGCGAAGTGCAGCTGGAAGCCGGAGACGC
>JBOGZX010000114.1:0-2455 GCA_050697615.1 Gaiellaceae bacterium | reverse complement strand
CTTCACGCTCGCGGTGCCGGCGCTGCACGCGCTCGGCGGCGCGCTCGCGCCTGGCGACCGGGTGACGGTGCTCGCCACCTACGGCAACGCTGCCGGCCAGGCGCAGACGAAGGCCGTCGCGCGCGGCCTCGAGGTGCTCTCCGTCGGGCAGGCGCCGAGCTGGCTCGATCAGGCGTCGGCGACGATCGCGGTGACGGTCGAGCTGCCGCAGCCGTCGCTTGCGAGCGCGCTCGCGCTCGCGAACTCGGCGGCGAAGATCGACCTACTCCGCGAGGGCGGAAACGGCGGCTCGACGCCGATACCGACGATCAGCGAGCGCGCGCCGTGAGCGAACACACGGTCATGATCCTGGCATTGACGCCGCTCGCCGAGGACGCGCTCGAGCAGGCGCTGTTCGCACCGGAGGCGCGCTTCGAGATCGCAGCAAGCGTCGCCGAGGCCGACGAGCTCGAGGCGCAGGCTGCCGAGACAGGAGCGACCGTGGTGCTGCTCTCGCCCGACCTCTCGGGCCTCTCGCCGGGGCACTGCGCCCGCCTGCGCGCGCTCGGCCACAGACTGGTCGGGCTCGCGCTCGACGCGGACACGCAACGGCAACTCGAACGGCTCGGCGTCGACGCCTTCGTCGAACCGGACGCCTCCACCGCAACCCTCGGCTCGACGCTCCGGGGCGACCAACCCGAAGACGCCAAGCCACCCGCGCCAGCCGCGAGAGCCACGTCGTCGCACAACCTCGCCGGCAACGGACGAACGCAGCGCGACGGCCGCGGCAACGTGCTCGCGGTGCTGGGCGGGAAGGGCGCGCCGGGCGCGAGCGAATGTGCCGTGTCGCTGGCCGCGCTCGCGGGCGAGCGCTGGTCGACGGTGCTTGTCGAGCTGGACACGCTCGGCGGCGGACTCGACCTGCGCCTGAACGCCGACCCGAACGCCGGCTCGCTGATCGCCGCTGTGCGCGCTGCCGACGACGAGCGCGCGGTCGCGGAGCTGCTCGAGCGCTGGCTCGTCCGCCGCCCGGGCTGGGCACCAGTTCTGCTCGGGCCGCCCGAACCGGAACGCGTCCTCGGCGAGCTCGCACAACCGGGTGCGATCACCGGCGTGCTCGCCAGCCTGACCCGCTCCTTCTCGCTCGTCGTCTGCGACGTCGGCTGGCAACTCACAGGCGACGCCGCCGCGGCGCGGGTGCACCGCGAGGCGGTCGTCGCCGCCGACGCGGTGCTGCTCGTCCTCGGCGCTCGCGAGCAGCAACTGCGCCCCGGGCTTGCACAACTCGACCACCTGCTGGGCGAGCTCGAACTCCCGGCCGAGCGGATCCGGATCGCGCTCAACGCGCTCGGCGGCCCCGGCGGCAGCGCGAAGGCGACGCTGCTCACGACGGTCAACGAGCAGCTCGCCGACCGCGGCCTCACCCTCGACGCCGTGCTCCCCTGGGACGCCCGCGCACTCGCCCGCTCGATGCGGCTTGCGTCGCCGCTCGCCGGCACCGGTAGGCGCAGCGGCTACCGCCGTGCGCTGGGGCGGCTGCTCGACGAGCTGTTCCTGCCGACCCAGCCGGCGCCGCGCAGACGGAAGGTCAAGCTCGCCGTCCCCGCCCGCACGGAGCGATCGGACGAGGAGGTGAGCCTGCCGTGGCGGACGTAGACGAGGCCGGCGAGCTGATCCGCCTGCGCGTCGAGCACGCACTGACCGCCGCCGAGGTTAACCTCGCGACCGAAGAGGGACGCGGCCAGGCCGAGACGGTGATCGACGAGGTGCTGCGCGCCTACGAGTCGGACGCGCTCAACGGGCAGGTGCCGACGCTCACCGGCGAGGAGCGCGACACGGTTGCGCGCGCACTGCGTGACGACCTGATCGGGCTCGGCGCGATCGCCGAACGGATGCTCTCCGACCCGCTGGCGCAGGAGTGGATGGTCAACGGGCCGCGGCGCGTCTTCCGCGACACCGGCAGCCGGATCGAGCGCGTCCCCGACCTGCGCTTCCACGACGACCGCCAAGTACGCGCCTTCCTCGAACGGCTGCTCGAACAAGTCGAGGGAAAACGGCTCGACCGGATCAGCCCCCGTGTCGAAGCTCGACTGCCCGACGGCTCCCGGCTGACCGCGGCGATCCCACCGGTGTCGTCGAATGGGCACGCGATCTGCTCGATCCGCCGCTTCCGGCTCGCCGCCGGCACGCTCGCCGAGCTGGTCGAGCTCGAGTTCCTCAGCCAGCAAGCCGCGGACTTCCTCACCGGCTGCGTCCGCGCCGGCAAGAACATCGTCGTCTCCGGCCGGGTCTCCTCCGGCAAGACCACCCTGCTGAACGCGCTCGGCCGCGCCGTCGCCGGCACCGAACGGGTCGTCTGCTGCGAATCCTCCGCCGAGCTGCAACTGCCCCGCCGGCTCGCGAACTGCATCGGCTACGAAGCCCGCCCCGCCAACGTCGACGGCCTGCCCGCGGTCACGCTCGAAGACCTCGTCTC
>JBOGZX010000113.1:0-4895 GCA_050697615.1 Gaiellaceae bacterium | reverse complement strand
ATCGGCTACAGCGCGTCGCACGGCTGCATCCGCATGCAGGTGCCAGACGCCGAGTGGCTCTTCGACCACGTCGACGTCGGGACGACGGTCCACATCGTCTGATGAAGATCGTCCGCGTGCTCGCGGTCGCCGTCGTGCTCGCCCTGCTCGGATTGCTCGTGTGGGACTTTGCGCACAAGGGCTCCGGGGGCGTCGCGGCGAAGGTCGACAAGGGGCAGACGGTCGCGGCGCCGGCGCTCCGGCTGCCGCGCTTCGCAGGCGGGAAGCAGTTCGACCTGGCGGCCTACCGCGGCAAGGTCGTCGTGCTCAACTTCTGGGCGTCGTGGTGCGTCGACTGCAAGCTCGAGGCGAAGACGCTGCGCGAGGCGGCGGCGCGCTGGCGGGGCAAGGGTGTCGTCGTCGTCGGCGTCGACACCAAGGACCTGAAGTTCGCGGCGAAGAGCTACCTCTCCCGCTACGACGTCAACTATCCGATCGTGCGTGACGTCGACGGCTCGCAGGGGAACCGCTGGGGCGTCACCGGCTATCCCGAGACGTTCTTCGTCGACCCGTCCGGCAACGTGATCCCGCCGCACGTCAACGGGCCGATTCCCGCGTCGATGCTGAACTCGTCGATCCGGCAGGCGCTGCGGTCGTGAGGCCGTCGGTCGCGCTCCGCCTGATCGCCGGCATCGGGGTCGTCGCGCTCGGCGTCGTGCTCGTCTGGCACGTGACGCACCAGCCGAAGTCGGTCGTGCGGGCGGTCGCGAAGCATCGGATCGTGCCCGCGCCGAACTTCGTGCTCGACCGGCTCACCGGCAGCGGCAAGCTCTCGCTCGCGTCGCTGCGCGGCAAGGCGGTGGTCGTGAACTTCTGGGCGTCCGACTGCGCCCCGTGCAAGCAGGAGATGCCGCGGCTCGTCTCGTTCGCGCGCACCTGGTCGAGCCGGGACGTGGTCGTGGTCGGCGTCGACATCGCCGAAGGGACGAAGGGGCCGGCCCGCGCCTTCACCCGCCGCTACGGCGCGACCTATCCGATGGTCTTCGACCCAGACGCCACGACGGCGTCGCCGTGGGGCATCTTCGCCACGCCGCAGACGTTCTTCGTCGACCGCCGCGGCCGGATCGTCGACCACGTGCTCGGCCCGGTCTCGAAGCAGGCGCTCGAGGCGAACGCGCGCAGGGCGCTCTCCACATGAGGGTCGTCGCGCTCGCGCTGCTGGCGCTGGCGATCGCGGCGCCGGCGGCGGCCTCGTCGCTACGGCCGAGCGAGTCCGCGCTCGAGACCGAGCTCGTGTGCCCCGTCTGCCACGAGACGCTCGACGAGTCGACCGCTCCGGTCGCGCAGGAGATGAAGGAGCTGATCCGCAAGCGGATCGCGCAGGGCTGGACGAAGCAGCAGATCCTTGCCGAGATGGTTCGGAACTTCGGCCCGGGCGTGCTCTCGACGCCTGCGACGCACGGCTTCGACCTGCTCGCGTGGGTGCTGCCGATCGGCGGCGCGCTGCTCGGCGCCGCGGGGCTCGCGGGAGGCGCGTGGTACTGGTCGCGCGGCCGGCAACCGGACCCGCCGCCGCGACCCGAGCCGTCACTCGACCCCGAGACCGAGCGGCGCCTCGACGAGGCGCTCGCGCAGTTCGATGGCTGAGAAACTCCCGATCGCGTTTCTGGCCGGGCTCGTCTCGGTGATCACGCCCTGCGTGCTGCCGCTCGTGCCCGGCTACCTCTCCGCGGTGTCGGCGGTCGACGTCGTACGCCTCGGCGAGCGCGGCGTCTCACGCCGGATCGTCATGGCGAGCTTCCCGTTCATCGTCGGCTTCAGCGTCGTCTTCGTGGTGCTCGGAGCCGGCGCCGCCGCCGTGGGCAGCACGGTCGACCAGCGGTCGCAGCTCGAGATCGCGGGCTTTGTGCTGGTCGTGCTGGGACTCGCCTTCCTCGGCGTCCTGCCGTGGCCCGACCGGGCGATGGCTCCACAGCTCCTCGGGCGTGCACGCGGCAGCGGATCGCGCGTCCTGCTCGGAGGCGCGTTCGCCGTGTGTGCGGCGCCGTGCATCGGAACCGTGCTCGCGTCGATCCTGGTGCTCGCGTCGTCATCCGGGACGGTCGTCCGCGGCGTCGTCCTGCTGTTCGCCTACTCGCTGGGCCTCGCGGCGGCGTTCGTCGCTGCCGGCATCGCGTTCGGGCACGCGATGCGCGTCTTCCGCTGGATCCGCGACTATTACAACGTCGTGCGCGGAACGTCGGGAGCGGTCCTCGTCACGCTCGGCCTGCTGCTCTTCTTCAACCGCGACTGGTGGCTGCGCGTCGCGCTCGACCAGGTGTTCACGCGGGTCGGCCTCGGCTCGCTGTAGGGCGGCGAGCAGGAGCGAGACGTCGAGCCCGCGGTGCGCCGGCGCGTACGGTGTGAGCCTGCGGATCGCCTTCAGCCGCTGGCGTTCGGCACCGACCGCCCGGCCCCGGCCCGACTGGTAGGCGGAGACGACCACGTGCACGAGACCCTGGAAGAAGTCCCGCTCGTCGGCGTCGCACGCGCGCCATGCATGCTCGAACGCCTCATGCGCCTGGAAGAACGCGCCCGCCCGTGCGAGGGCGAGACCCTGTTGGTACCCGCCTTCGACGGTGCTAACGTCGCACCCAGACATGGCCACGATCCTGCTGTGTGGGGTCGACCTCTTCATCCGCGGGAAGCTGGAAGGGGCGTTGCCCGAGCATCGTTTCCAGACGTCGGAGGGGGTCGAGCCGCCTGCTCTTGTGATCGCAGACATCGCGCGCATCGATGCGGGCGACGTCGCGGACACCTATCCGGACGTGCCGATTCTCGGCTTCACCAACCACACCGATACCGCCGGGCTGCGTCGCGCTCATGCCGCCGGCTTCGACCGCGTGGTGGCGAAGTCGGCGCTGTTCGAGCGCGCGCGCGAGCTCGTTGACGGTCTTGTTGCGTCGGTAGAGTAGGCCCCCGTGACGTACGTGATCGCCGAGCCGTGCATCGACATCAAGGATCGCTCCTGCGTCGACGTCTGCCCGGTCGACTGCATCCACGAGGCCGATCGGATCCTCGTGATCGACCCGGAGGAGTGCATCGACTGCGGCGCCTGCGAGCCCGAGTGTCCGGTCGAGGCGATCTTCCCGGAGGATGCGCTGCCGGAGAAGTGGGAGCCGTTCGTGCGCATCAACGCAGCCTACGGCGAGGGGATGGGGGTCGTGAACACGCTGACCGAGGAATACGCCGTCGCTCACGACGTCCACAACGCGCCCATCGAGTAGCGAACCGGCTGCCCCGGCCGTGCGAATATCGGTTCGGATCGACATGGCCGACGACGACCTCCACGAGCTCTCCGCCCTGTACGTGCTCGACGTGCTGCACGGCGACGATCGCGAGCGTTTCGAGGCCCATCTGGAGCACTGCGAGGACTGCCGCGGCTCGCTGGACGAGCTGCGCGGAGCCGCCGGTGCCCTCGCATTCGCGGAGGCGGGCCCCGAGCCGCCGGCGGCACTGCGCGGCCGGATCCTGGCAGCCGCGGCTGCGGAGCGGCCGAACGTCGTTCCGCTCCGCGCGCGCAGGTCGATCGCCGTCTCCGTCGCTGCGGCGGTCGCGGTCGCGGCGACGGCGGCCGCAGTCGCGTTCGGCGTCTGGGCCGCCACGCTCCACCATTCGCTCTCGAACGAGCGGGCGGCGACACGAGTGCTCGCAAACCCGCTTGCGCGGCACGTCCCGATCCCCGGCCGCCGCGGGGAGCTGGTGGTCGCGCCGTCGGGCCGCGCCGTCCTCACCGTCGACTTGCCGAAGCCGCCCGACGGCCTGACGTACGAAGCATGGGTTGCCGACCCGGCTGTGCGGCGCGCCGGAACGTTTTCCGGACAGACGACAACGTTGAGCACGCGCGTTCCACGCGGCGCGCGGGTGATGGTGACGCTCGAGCACTCGGGCGGTGTCGACGCGCCGACGCAGCAACCGCTGCTCGTCGTTCGCTCCTGACGAAGGTATTCGCGCGCGCATCGCGTACCTGTCAACGCGGTCCGCACGATGCGTTTTCCTTTTCAGCAACGTGCGGATGAAGTGTGTCGTCCGCATTGCACGTTAGAAACCAACGTGGTAGGGAATCGTGCACGCGCAATCCGACGCAGGAGGTCATTGATGGCCCAAGAGGATTGGAGCGGGACCGGCGAGACGGCTCGCACGTCGAACGCCGGCTCGTCGAGTGAAACGTCGAGTGTCGAAAGTGCACGGACCGCACGCGCCGTTCCGGCGACGACGCGGTCGTCTTCGCGCTCGAGCACAACACGCTCCGGCACGTCGCGCTCGAAGAAGAGCACGTCGTCGAGGAGCGGCACGACGTCGCGCTCCAGCGGGTCGACAGCGCAGAAGAAGGCCGCCGGCGCGAAGGGCGGACGCACGACCGCGCGTAAGACGACTGCCCGCAAGGCCGCCGCCCGCAAGGGCGGTAAGGCGGCCGCGGGCAAGACGACTGCCCGCAAGGCCGCCGCCCGCAAGGGTGGTAAGGCGGCTGCCCGCAAGACGACTGCTCGCAAGACCGTCGCACGCAAGGGCGGCAAGGCGAGCGCCGCCCGCAAGACGACTGCCCGCAAGACGACCGCCCGCAAGACGACGACCCGCAAGACCGCTACGCGCAAGACCGCCACTCGCAAGAGCGCGGCGAGCAAGACCGGTGCGCGCAAGAAGAGCACCGCCCGCAAGACGACGACCCGCAAGACCGGTGCTCGCAAGACCGGTGCTCGCAAGACCGGTGCGACCAGGAAGGCGAGCTCCGCTCGCACGACCACTGCTCGGAAGACCGGCGCGAGCAAGACGACCGGTGCACGCAAAACCGGCGCAAGAAAGTCGACGGCTCGCAGGTCGACTGCACGTTCGACACGGCGCAGTTCCCGCTAGCCCGCCGGCGTCCGGGCTCAGGC
>JBOGZX010000112.1:0-5188 GCA_050697615.1 Gaiellaceae bacterium | reverse complement strand
CCGTAGTACGGCCTCTTCCACTTGACGGCGTTCGACTCGTCCAGCGCCTGGACGATCGCCTGCAGATGCGGCATCTGGCGCCGGAACTATTCGTCGATGTCGGAGTGGCTCGCCGACGGCTCTGGCGGCTTTCGCCGTGCGTTTCCCTTGATCTCCTTCGGCATCGCGTGACCTCCTCGGTGCCTCAGCTCGGCTGACGGAACAGTGAGGCCATCTTGGAGCAGATCCACTCTTCGGCGAAACGGCCGTCTGCGGCTCGATAAAACTGGCTGACGTAGCTGCTGGTTCGACCAGCCGCGGGAATGCGCTGAGACTCGCCCTGATGGGTCGGTTCTACAGACCGTGGCTCCCGGCTGGAATCATCGTCCGACGGTGCGGATGCTTCACATCACCGACGTCGAGCGTCGCCGGCGGTTGGCCGTCCGCCACGCGCTGGCGCGTGCCCACCGCGTG
This sequence comes from Gaiellaceae bacterium, assembly GCA_050697615.1. GTDB lineage: Bacteria > Actinomycetota > Thermoleophilia > Gaiellales > Gaiellaceae > PALSA-600. Next base: position 4,735 of record JBOGZX010000112.1, on the reverse strand, counting down.
GCCTCGCCCGGGGACGCGACGCGGGCGATGACGGTACTGCACGCCACCGACGCCGCCACTGTCTTCCTGTCGTGTTGGGCGCGATGCGCCGCGGTCACGGTCGCCGATGTCGGGCGTGCCCTGTACGACGAGCGTAGCCTGGTGAACCAGTTGGCGATGCGACGCACGGTCTTTGTGTTCCCGCGCGATCTACTGGGCGCGGTGTGGCCGAGTGCCTCGTCGCGGGTCGCGCGCAGCGAACGGGCGCAGATGGTCCGCGACGTGGTTGCGGCCGGGGATCGTGAATGACGGCGACGCCTGGTTGGATCACGCCCGCGCCGAGGTGCTCGGCGTCCTCGCCGACGCTCCGGATGGGCTGACGGCGGCGGAGGTGCGTCGGGCCGTACCGGCGAGCGACGTCAGGGTCGCCGTGCGGGCCGGGGCGGTGTGGGCGTCGCCGCGGGTGCTGACCCAGCTGGGCGCGACGGCCGACGTCGTGCGCGGCGTCAACACCGGTCAGTGGCGTACCCCGCGCCCCCGGTGGACGCTCATGCGCTACCGGCTCGCCGACGCGCCACCCGTTTGGGAGCAGGCCGACGGCTGGCGCGAGCTCGTGCGCCGCTGGCTGCGTACCTTCGGGCCAGGCACCGAAGACGACGTCGTCCGGTGGCTGGGAGCGACCAAGGGCATCGTGCGCGCCGCGCTCGCCGAGCTCGCGGCCGTCGCGGTCACGCTCGACTCCGGCGCCACCGGGTGGCTGCTGCCCGACGATCTCGACCAAACGGCCGACCCAGGCCCGTGGGTGGCGTTGCTCCCGGTTCTCGACCCAACCGTCATGGGTTGGAAGGAACGCGACTTCTACCTCGGATCACACCGTCAGCAGCTGTTCGACCGCGCCGGCAACGCCGGGACGACTGCGTGGGTCGACGGCCGGATCGTCGGTTGCTGGGTGCAGGACGACGACGCGATCGTCAGGGTGCGGCTGCTCGAGCGGTTGTCGGCGGGCGCGCGACGGGCTCTCGACGACGAGGCGCAGAGGCTCACAACCTGGCTGGACGGTGAGCGCGTCAACAGCCTGATCCGGCCACCGTCGATGCAGGCCGCGCCGCGACTCGGGTTGTCGGCCGGCTCCGGTTCGACGTCGTCGTAGCGGCGAAACCCTGCGCGAGCGTCTAGGCGCGTCGCGCGTCAAGTTGCCGGTTCGAACGAGTCCTTCTCTATGGCGCCGGTTCGAAGGTACGCGGTCTCTTGGCGGGCAGATGGTTCCGATCGGACAGCCCGGCATTCTGCTCGGCCGATCCACGACCCGTCCTCGCATCGCGGAGGACGCACCTCACCCTCACGCGCCGCCAGTTGGTTGTGATCTTGCCGCCGTGGGGCTGCGGGCGGGTGCTGTCCGGCTGTCCCGCCACGAGCTCCAGCATCGAAGCCGCCCAGGCTTGAATCCACGAACGCGTCAGTGATCGCGCGAGGTCGGCCGACGCCTGAACCGGTAGTGCGAGACGATCCACTCGCGCCCGTCGCGGTAGCCCCAGAGCACGCTCGCGGGACGCGCCGCGGGTGGTCTCCGAGGCGCCCGGTGGTTGTCCCCAAGACTCGTCCCCAACTGTTGCCTTGACTGGTCAGGAAACCACGGTGTGCTGCATCGCCCAGAGAGCTGCCGCAGCCCGCGTTGACACGCCGATCTTGCCGTAGATGTGCTGGATGTGGTGGTCGGCGGTCTTGGGCGAAATGTAGAGGCTGCAAGCGATGTCGTGCGTCGTGAGGCCCCTCGCGGCGAGTCGGAGCACCTCGACTTCGCGGCGCGTGAGCCCTCCCGGGTTCTGCTGCCGCTTGCCCGTGCGCCTCTTCGGCTCGCCGTGCCCGGCAGCCAACTGCACGGCACGGCTCGCACGGGGCTCGAGCATGCCGGCTGACTCGAGCCGGCGCAGTTCGGCGGCCGCGTCGTCAGGGGAGAATGGCGGGCGGTCCGCTCTCTCGGCGGTCAATCCCACGTACACCTCCGTCGCTGCGAGGACGCACGCACCGAGGTCGGCGTCCGCAGCCCGCACTCGCTTGTGGTAGCCAGAGCCATCGCATTTCTCGTGGTGTGCGCAGGCAACCGGGTTGAGAGCGGCGAGCGCCGGTGAGCGGCGCAGCATCTGCTCGGTCAGCATCGGGTGCAGCTCGACGCGGTCGAACTCCGCCCGCGTGAGCGGGCCGGGCTTGTCCCAGATCGAGTTGGGAACAACAGTGGTGCCGAAATCGTGCACCAGCGCCGCGCGCCGGAGCGTCGTCACCTCAGAGTCGGCGAGGCCCAGCACGCGGGCCGCTTCCTCGGCAAGCTTCGCGCAGCGGCGGCTGTGGCCGCCCCAATGCGGCGACTTCAGGTCGATGAAGTCGGCAACGACGTTCAGCGCGTCGTCGAGCTCGGCGCCGGTCAGAAGCCGGTGCGGCTCGGGCTCGAGGGCGAGGACGGCGTCCCACGGCTCAGTTTCCGCCAGCCGGTCGAACCACTCGCGCCCGTGCTCGAGCAAGACGTCGGCGACCGCCGGGTCGTACGTCTCGCCGCGGCGTTCATGTGCGGCGTCGAGCGCGCGTTCGGGCGAGAAGTGGCGACCGATCGCCTCCATGTCATGACTGACATGGACGATGCGCATCGGCAGCGGGATCGCCTCGCCCGGCACATGATTGGGGTGCCCCTTCCCGTTCCAGCATTCGAAGGTGCACCGCAGCGCCTCACGCACGCCGGGCCCGAAGTCCAGCCGCTCCACGAGCAGGTCGGCCACCTCGCAGCCCGACGAGAAGTTGAGGAACGCCCACTCGCGGATCGTCTCCTGGATCCGACGGACGATCTCGTCCCGCTCCGCTTCGTCACGGCCGGCAGTCGCGAAGGCGACGATGTCGCGCATCACCTCCGCAGGGTTCCCCGAGTCGTGGAGGAGCGTCTGCCCGCGGATCGCGATCTCGTCGCCGAACAGGGTCGAGACCTCGTGGGCGTGGCCGGTGCAGCCGATGAACCGGAGCAGCGCAACCCAGTAGACGGTCGCGCGGAGCTCGTCGTCGTGACCGGCGGCTTCGGCCATCCAGCTCGCGAGGAGACACGAGCGGAGCTGTGACTCGAGGGGCTGCCCGAAGGCGTTGTCCTGTGCGAGCGCCAGCGTCGCGATCAGCTCACCAAGACGAAGAGGTGGATCGAAGATGGGGAGTCCTCCCGATGTTTCGCTGATGGACGGCAAACAGAATGCGCTCACGACGCGCCGCAATTCTTGTCCGGGGCGCGCGCCAACGCAACAGGAAGGGAGGGACCATGACGGCATCGCCGCGTTCCAGCGAGGACCCGATCAAGGTCGGGGTCATCGCCGATCAGACAGGCCCGCTCTCGATCATCGGTCTCGCGAACGCCAACGTCGCGAGGATGGTCGTCGGCGATCTCAATGCGAAGGGCGGGTTGCTCGGCCGCCGCCTCGAGCTGCACCTCGAAGACAGCGCCACGGACGACGACGTCGCAGCGAAGGTCGCACGGAAGCTCGTCGAGCAGGACGAGGTCGACGTCGTCCTCGGCGGCATCTACAGCTCGACCCGCCAGGCGATCAAGGGACCGGTCGTCGTGGAGGCCAGGAAGCTCTACATCTACCCCGAGCAGTACGAGGGGCAGGAGTCCGATCCGCTCATCTTCTGCACCGGGCCCGTCCCGGCGCAGCAGGTCGACCTGTTCATCCCGTGGCTGATGCGGGAGACCGGTGCGAAGACCTTCTACCTCCCGTCCGCCGACTACATCTGGCCGCACGTGCTGAACGCACGGGTGCGGGAGGTCGTGGCGGCGAACGGCGGGGAGATCGTGGGCGAGGAGTACTTCCCGCTCGAGCACGGGGACTACGGCGACACCGTGCGGCAGATCGCGGCGACCGGCGCGGACGTCGTCTTCAACACCACCGTGCCGCCCGGAGTCGCGCCGTTCCTGGAGCAGCTGCACGACTCCGGCTTCGCGAGCCGCGGCGGGCGGTTGGTGTGCACGTACTTCGAGGAGAACCTGCTCGGCGCGCTCCCGGCGGCTCATGTCGACGGGCTGTACAGCTGCCTCGACTACTACGAGACCGTCGGAGACCCGTTCAGCCGGAGGCTCCTCGCCCAGTACGACGCGCTTTACCCCGACGGTCCGAAGTTCACGGGCGGCAGCGGGAGCTCCGGCCTCTACCGCGGCCTGCAACTCTGGGCAGCCGCTGTGACCGAGGCCGGCTCGCTCGATCAGGGCGACGTGATCGCGGCCCTCGACCACACCCGGATCGCCGAGGGCCCGGGCGGGCCCGCGGCGATGGTGCCGGGCCAGCACCACGTTCGGATGCACATGTACATCGGCCAGGCGCGCGGCGGCCGCTTCGAGGTCGTCGAGACCCTCGGGGAGCTCGACCCGCAAGAGCGTCCCGTCGCTCAGCCGGCCCTCACGAACTGACCCTACGACAGGAAAAAGGAGAACGAGATGCTGCTCGCAACCACACAGGTCGAGGACACCGACCGCTTCATGGAGGTCTTCTCGACGAGCGGAGTGGAGAAGCGTAGGCAACACGGCTCGAAGGGCGCGGTCGTCTTCCGCGACCCGTCCGAGAGCGATCGGGTCTGGGTGATCTTCGACTGGGACGCCCAGGGCTGGCAGAGCTTCGTGTCCGACCCGGACGTTCCGCCGATCCTGGCTGCGGCCGGGCACAAGGACAAGCCGCAGTCCGCAGAGCTCGTCGGCACCTGCGAAGCCTGACACGACGCGCGTGCGGGGCGCCGC
>JBOGZX010000111.1:0-2992 GCA_050697615.1 Gaiellaceae bacterium | reverse complement strand
GCCTCACGCTGCCGGGCTTGCGTTCGTATCCCGTGGGACGCACATCTGGAGACCGGCGCCGAGGCGCTCGTCGAGGAGCTTCGCCCCGAGACGTGCCAGGCGTATCTGGAGCTCGCGGCCGCGATCGCCACGGGCTTCACAGATCGATCGGAAAGGGGGTCGTAACCATGTCGGTCGCGGGAATCCTCGTCGCGGCAACAGGAATCGGAGGGAAGCCGGACCCGAACGGGCTGCCGGGCAGCCCTGCACTCGAGCAACTGATCAACGGTCTCGCCTTCTGGGGGCTGCTCGCGGCGCTGGCGGGACTCATTATCTCGTCGAGTGTGTGGGCGCTCAGTGCGCACTCCGGCAACTACCAGCACGCGACCGTCGGCAGGCGCGGCGCGATCATCTCGGCCGGCGCGGCGTTCCTCGTCGGAGCGGCGCCGGCGATCGTCGCCTTCTTCGAGAACCTCGGCAACACGGTGAAGTAGTGACGGGCCGGCCCGTCGACCTGCCCGCGTTCGACGACCGGCGACGGCGCCGGAACTTGATCGCGGTCGGGCTCGGCTCGATCGCCCTCATTGCGCTCGGAATCGGGATCGGGAGTCGCATCGCCTCCTCCGATCGCCCGGCTTTGACGGTGACCGTGACATCGCGACCACCGTCGTCGAACCCGCCCGCAGCTCGTGCACCCGCATCCCGGACGCGGGCGAGTGCAGTGACGGCCGCCGCGTCGTACGTGCGCCAACTCGATGGGACAGTGCTGCTCGAACCGGCCAGGCTGCGCGCACTGGTTCGGCGGATCGCGTCGACAGACGCTCGTGCAGGACTCGTGGCTGCGTACGAGCAGACTGCCTTGCAGGCACGCGAGCGGTTAGGCGTCGGGACGGTGCCCGCACCCGTCGTCATCGTCCGCGCTGCGCCCGTCGGATACCGGATCGACAGCTTCGGCGCGCGATCGGCGGCGATCTCGATCTGGCGCGTCGGGATCGTCGGCAGCGGCGCGACCGTGCAGCCCCAGCAGTCCTGGCGCACCGAAAGGGTCGACCTCGTCTGGGAACACGGCACCTGGAAGGTCGCCTCGTTCTCGAGCAGCCCGGGACCGACTCCGCCGCTCTCCACGGCAGCGCCGACACCGTCGGGCGACCTCTTCTCTACCGTTCCCGGCTTCGAGGAGTTCTCCAGTGCGGGTCCGTGAACACCGGCGGACCGCGCGGGTGCTGGCGGCAGCGCTCGCGGCCGCGTTTTCTGCATTCCTCCTCGCCCCGCCGTTCGTTTCTCCGGCTCACGCCAACATCGGTCCGATCCCGACGCCGTGCGATCTCCCGGGCGGGGACCTTGTCTGCGACGCTGTCGGCAGCATCGCGGGCAGCGTCGCTCAGGCGACCGGCGACTACATCATGCGCGGAGTCACGTCCTGGGTGACCGACGCCGCGGTATGGGTCACCGGCAAGGTCGGAAGCCTCATCGATGCGACCGCAAGTCCGGACGTCCAGGCCGGCTGGTTCCAGGGTCAGTACCGGACGATGATCACGGTCGCCGGAGCGCTCGCCTTACCCATGCTCCTGCTCGCGCTGATCCAGGCCGTCTGGCTACAGGACATATGGATCCTGCTGCGCTCCGCGTTCGGCTACCTGCCGATGGCGTTCATCCTCGCGGGAGCGGCGATCGTCGCGACACAACTGCTGGTGACGATCACGGACGACCTCTCGGGTAGCGTCGTGCAGGGACTCGGCGGAGGCTCGACCAACCTGCTGCAGTCGGTCGGCGACGCGTACAAGAATGCGCTCGGCGACAACTCCGACAATGCGATCCCGCTGTTCGGCGTCTTCCTCGGCGCGATCATCCTCGCCGTCGGCGCCTTCGTGCTCTGGCTCGAGATGATCATCCGCGACGCCGCGATCTACATCGCGCTCTTCTTCATCCCGCTCACGTTCGTCGCAATGATCTGGCCCGCGACAAGCCGCTGGGCACGACGACTCGTCGAGTTGCTCGTCGCGGTCATCCTGGCGAAGTTCGTGATCGTCTCGATCATCAGCCTCGCGACCGCCGCGATCACGAACACGACGCTCGTCCAGACCGGAGGCGACAACGAGTTCGAGCGCATGATCGCGGGCGCGGCGCTGCTCGTGCTCGCCGCGTGGTCTCCGTTTGCGCTGCTGCGGCTGATCCCGATGATGGAGGTCGCCGCCGCCACCGTCGGTAGCCAGCGCGCGACGATCTCGAACGCGGCCGGCTCGGCCGGTATCCAGACGCCGGCGGCCTACATGCGTCAGGCGATGGACAGGCATTCGCGGCCGTCGACCTCCCCCACATCGTCGGGCGCACCGAGGGCGGCGTACATGGGCGGGAGTCCAGACGGCGGCGGAGCGGCGCCTCCCGGCGGCCGAACCCCGACGCGCGAGACCTCGAGCGTGCGCTCCGATGCGCCGACCGAGGGCGCGAGCCGCGCCACCTACCCGCAGTCGGGTAGCGGCCCCGCGCCTGCAGCTACGACGACTCGATCAGAGAGAGTCGCGCGGCCGGAGCAGCCGCAAAGGACGCAGCAACATCCGCCTCCTCCTCCGCCGAGCAACCCGCCGAGGAGCGCGCCCCCTAACGCGCAGCGACCACCGCGGCCGCCACGCGAGGAGGAGTAGTCGTGGCCGAGGGAGAGCTCCGGCGTTACCGCTTCGGGCCACTCGAGCGTCGTGGCCTGGTCGGCGCGCTCCGCCCAGTCCAGGTGTTCATGATCGCCGGGAGCCTCGCGGGCGCTGTCATCCTTATGCGGACGCTCGCGGCCGGCGCAGGCGTCTTCGCCGCCGTCGCACTCGTGCTCGCCGCCCTCGCCTTCTGCTTCTGGCCGATCGCCGGGCGCTCCGCGGAAGAGTGGCTCCCGATCGCCGGCCGTTACGGCAGGCGCCGAGCGAACGGCAAGCACCGCTACCGCTCGTTCGCGCCCGCCACCGGCGTCGCTGTCAACGGCTCCGGACGACCAGAGCCGGTGGTCTCCCTTCCTGAGCCTGCCGCC
>JBOGZX010000110.1:0-9052 GCA_050697615.1 Gaiellaceae bacterium | reverse complement strand
GGAAAAGCGTGAGCAGCGATGCACCCATGACGATCTCCGGCGTCGTCATCGGGATGAAGATGAGCAGGTTCGTCGTGCCGGACCAGCGGAACCTGTAGCGCACGAGCGCGAGCGCGATCAGCGTGCCGAGCACGGTCGCCGCGAGGCTCGAGAGCAGCGCGATCTCGATGCTGATCCGGACGGCGCCGCTCAGCCCGGGGTAGGCGAACGGATGCGCCCAGTTGGAGAGGGTGAATCCCTGCCACGTGTAGTTGAAGCGGCCGAGCGGGTTGTTGAAGGAGAACGCGACGACGACGCTGATCGGCACGAAGAGGTAGAGGAGCGCGAGGACCGCGTATCCGTCGAGCACGTGCCGGCGAACCCACCTCATGCGGCCGCTCCCGCCGTGAGCCGGTCGGTCCCGAGGACGCGCGCGAAGATCAGCACGAGCACGAGGATCGCGCCCATGAGGATGAACGAGAGCGCGGCGGCAGTCGGATAGTCGCGCAGGGAGAGGAACTCCGACTGGATGACGTTGCCGATCATGTACTGCTGCGGCGTCCCGAGGAGCTGTGCGTTGATGAAGTCGCCGGTCGCCGGGATGAACGTGAGCAGGACGCCGGCGAAGACGCCCGGAAGTGAGAGCGGCAGCGTCACGCGCATGAACGACACCGGGGTGCTCGCGTACAGGTCGGACGCCGCCTCGATGAGCCGGTGGTCGATCTGCTCGAGGCTCACGTACAGCGGCAGCACCATGAAAGGCAGGAAGTTGTAGGTGAGCCCCGCGATCACGGCTGCGGACGTCGCCAGCAGGCGGCCGTCGGAGCCGAGGACGTGCACCGCCTGGAGCGTCCTCACGACGACGCTGTTGTCGGCGAGGATCGTCTCCCAGGCGAGCGTCCTGATGAGGTAGGTGACGAAGAACGGCGCGATGACGAGGAGGAGGAAGAGGTTCTTCCAGCGGCCGCCGCGGAAGGCGATCCAGTACGCGAGCGGGTAGCTGATGGCGAGGGCGACGGCGGTCGCGATGCCCGCGTACTCGAGCGAGCGCACGAACTGCGTGCTGTACGAGGAGACGGAGTCGCTGAAGTTGCTCCACTGCCAGTTGAAGCTGAAGATCGGGAAGAGGCCCTGCGAGAGGGCCATCTTCCCGAGGTAGTACATCGGCACGACGAAGAAGACGACCAGCCATGCCGAGCCGGGCGTGAGCAGCGCGTAGGGCGTCACCCACGTACGGCGATGGAGCAGCTTGCCCACTACGCCCCGATGAGCTTCTGGAAGTCCTGCCTGTACTTCTGGTTGTTGAGCGCCTTCCCGTCGAAGATGTGCGTCTTCGCGAGCAGCGACGCGGGCGGGAAGATGAGCGGGTTCTTCCCCACCGCCGGATCCGTCTTCAGCAGGATCTTGTCGGCGCCGGCGACCGGGCAGATGTAGTTGACGTAGTCCTCCACCTCCGCCGCGATCTTCGGGTCGTAGTACCAGTTCATCAGCACCGACGCCGCGTAGACGTTTCCGCCCTTCGGGATGAGCATGTTGTCGGTCCAGATCATCGCGCCCGTCGACGGCGCGGTCCACTTCAGGCCGGGATGGTCGGCCTGGAGCTGCACCATGTCGCCCGACCAGGCGAAGCACGCGTAGATGTCGCCCTTCGCGAGCAGCGGCGCGTAGTCGTTCCCGGTGAACTGCCGCACCTGGCCGGACTTGACGGCCTTCTGAATCGTGTTGACTGCCTTCTTGAACGTCGCGTCCGTCACGTGCGACGGGTCGTCGCCGTTCGCGGCCATCACCAGGCCGAGCGTGTCGGAGCGCTCGGTGAGCAGTGTGATCTTGCCCTTGAGCTTCGGGTTCGTGAGCAGGTCGTGAACCGACGTGATGTCGCCGCCGACGAGCTTCGGGTCGTATCCGATCCCGGTCATGCCGGACTGCCAGGGCAGGCTGTACTCGCGGTTCGGGTCCCAGTTCGGGTGCGCCTGCACCGGCTGCAGGTTCTTGATGTTCGGGAGGGCGGACTTGTCGAGCTTCTCGAGCCAGCCGAGCTCGATCATCTTGCCCGGCAGCCCCGAGGAGTCGGTGAGCACGATCAGGTCGCGTCCGATCGACTGACCCTGTGAGAGCGGGCCCTCGATCTTGCCGAAGAAGGTGTCGTTGTCGTTGATGTCCTCGAGGTACTTGACGCTCACGCCGTAGTGCTTCTCGAACGCCGAGAGCGACGGATGCGACTTCGTCTTCTCGTCGATGTCGATGTAGAGCGGCCAGTTCGACCACGTCATCGACTTCGGCATCACCTGCTTCGTCGCGGCGAGCGTTGCGGTGGCCGCCTTCTTCGAGCCGCCGCCGCCGCAGGCGGCGAGCAGGCCGGGCAGCGACAGGAACGCCCCTCCGGCCAGGCCGCGCCGGATCAGTTCTTCACGTGTGAGCGACTCGCTCATGTCCGATCTCCCTCCGATCGTGAGACGACGAACGTTGCATCCGGCGAGAACGACAGCCGGAGCTGCTCGCCCGGCGCCTGCGACCCCGCACCCTGGACGTACACCGACACCTCGCCGACGGCGGTGCGCACCAGGTACTGCGTCGACACGCCGACGTACGCGCGATCGACGATCTCTCCCGACAGCATGTTCTCGTGCCCGCCGTCGATCCGGAGCTTCTCGGGCCTGATGCCGACCGACACCGGCCCGACGTGTCCGTTCAGCGCTTTCGGCGCGACCCGCAGCACCGTTCCCGAGTCGAGCCGGACAGCGTCGCTGCCCTGGACCGTTCCCGGCAGCAGGTTCGAGACCCCGAGGAAGTTCGCGACGAACGCGGACGTCGGCCGCTCGTAGAGGTCGGCGGGGCCGCCGAGCTGCTCGATGCGCCCGTCCTGCATGACGACGATGAAGTCGGCCATCGTCATCGCCTCTTCCTGGTCGTGCGTGACGTGGACGAACGTGATCCCGAGGTCGTGCTGGATCGCCTTCAGCTCGAACTGCATCTCCTTGCGGAGCTTCAGGTCGAGTGCGCCGAGCGGCTCGTCGAGCAGCAGCACGCGGGGCGAGTTGACGAGGGCGCGCGCGAGCGCGACGCGCTGCTGCTGCCCGCCCGACAGCTGTCGTGGCTTGCGCCCGCCGTAGCCGGTGAGCCCGACGATGCGCAGCATGTCCTCGACCTGCCCCTTCACCTGTGCGCCCCGGAGTCCCTTCCGACGCAGCCCGAACGCGACGTTCTCGTGGATCGTCAGGTGCGGGAAGAGCGCGTAGCTCTGGAAGACGGTGTTGACGTCGCGCTTGTGCGGCGGCAGGCCGGTGACCGTGCGATCGCCGAGGTAGATCGTGCCCTCGGAGGGCTCCTCGAAGCCGCCGATCATGCGGAGGGTGGTCGTCTTCCCGCACCCGGACGGGCCGAGTAGCGCGTAGAACTTTCCGCTCTCGACCTCGAGCGTCAGGTCGTCGACCGCGACCACGTCGTCGAACCGCTTCGTCACGTTCTCCAGCCGAACGTCGGCGCTCATACCGCTCCGTTCTCGGAGCTGTGCGTGCCCCACGCGAAGATCTGCTTGCAGAGCTGCAGGTAGAGGAAGGTCTCGGTCGTGACGACGCCCGGGACGGCGCGAATGCGGTTCGTCACGTCGAGCAGGTGCGGGCGGTCGATGCAGACGAGCTCGGTGAGCACGTCGTAGCGCCCGGCGGTGACGACGACGTAGCTCGCCTCGTCCCACTCGGAGATCGCGTCGGCGACCGGTTCCGGCGCGCCGGTGGTGTTGACGCCGATCAGCGCCATCGCGTCGAAGCCGAGCCCGAGCGGATTCGTGACGCCGGTCACCTGCAGGATCTCGTCCTCGACGAGCCGCGCATAGCGGCTGCGCACGGTTGCCTCGGCGACCCCGGTCTTCGCGGCGATCGCGCGGAACGAGTCCCTACCGTGCTCCTGGAGGGCCTCGATGATCCCGCGATCGACCGCATCGAGCGACCGTGGGCGCGTGACGGGGCCGCGGCCCTCGGACGTGGGAGACGTCACAGGGAGGTTCTACAGTGCCGATACGCATTTCGTCAATAGGCGGCGGCCGCGGCGACGAAATGCGCAGCGCTCAGCGCTGTCCGAGACGCATTCCGAGCACGCGGGGCACGAAGGCTCCGGCGCGGGCGGCAGGGGGTGCGCGGCGCCCGTCCTCCTCGGCCTCTTCGCATGCGAGAATCGCGGCGCGCACGGCGCCGCCGCCGATCCGCCGGAACGGCTCCGGCGGAACCGTCGCCGGTCGCCGGCCCACGAGCGGCAGGCGCGTCCACTCGTCGTCGGCGCCCTGGACGAGCGATGCGAGCGCGCGGCCAGCGAGCCACGAGGGACCGACCCCGTGCCCGGAGTAGCCGAGCGCGTAATGGACGCGTGTGCCCGGCATGGTGCCGATGAACGGCACATGGTCGGCCGCGACGTCGATCGGTCCTCCCCACGCCGCCTCGACGCGGGCACCCGCCAGTGCCGGGAGCAGCCGCCGCAGGCCGCGCTCGGCGCGCGCCGCGGTGGGCGCGTCGTGCGTGAATCGGCGGTCGATCCGCGCCCCGTAGCCGATCGGGCCGGAGCCGGACCCCATCAGCACGCGGCCGTCGTCGGTCGTCCTGAAGTAGTGCAGGAACATGCGCGAGTCGACGACCGCCTCGCCGCCGGTCCAGCCGGCGCGCTCGAGAAGGTCCGGGACGGGATCGGTCAGCACGACATAGCTTCCGAAGACGGTCATCCGACCGCGCGCCGGCTTCCATGCCGCTGCTGCCGCGTTCGTCGCGACGACGACGTCGCGCGCCCTCACACGGAGGCCGTTGCCTGCAAGGTCACCCCGGCGGAGCGTCGCGCGCGTGCCCTCGTAGAGCTCGACGCCCGCGGCGATCGCGGCGCGCCTCAAGGCCCGGACGAGCCGGCCGGGATGGACCGTCGCCCCGTCGCGGAAGAAGACCGCCCGCCGAAACGCCGGCACCGCGGCGAACCCCTCGCGCGGCACGGCCTCCTCCGCGTGGCCCAGCTCGCGCGCCGCCGAGATCGCGAGGTCGACGGCCGCATTCTGCGACGGCGTCGTCGACCCTTTCAGCAGCCCTCCCTCGTGCAGCCAGGCGTCCTCGCCTCGCTCGGCCAGGAACGCACGGATGCCGGGGACGATCAGGTCGCCCGCGTGACAGAGCCGGAGCGCCGACTCGTCGTCGAAGAGCTCGCGCAGGGTCGGGAGGTACGACCAGTAGCCGTGACAGAAGCCTCCGTTCCGGCCGCTCGGGCCCCAGCCGCAGAACTCCGCCTCGAGTAGCGCGACGCGCAGCTTCGGGTCGCGCTCTCGCAGGGCAAGCGCCGTCCACAGGCCGGTGTAGCCGCCGCCGACGATCGCAACGTCGGCGTCCAGCTCTTCCCGGAGCGGGGCCGATCGTTCGCCGTCGTCGGCGTCGCGCAGCCACCAGGAGGGCTGCGCGCCCGGGGTCACGGTCGGCGTCGCCATGGACGCTGACCCTAGCCGGTGGGCGCGGAGGCCTCCGATGCCTCGACCCGCGCGCGCGCCTGCACGACCGTCGACCCGTAGGTCGCCTCCCCGAGCAGCATCGACGCGAGCTCGTTCGCCTCGCGGATGATCCGGTCGCGACCGGCGGCGACCTGCCCGGCGGCGACGAAGAGCTCGGCGCGCGCGTGAGAGGCCCAGTCGAGGAGCGCCGCGGGTCCCCCCGCTGGGTCGACGTCCTGCTGCATCTCCCCGGCCGTGGCGGCCGCGGCACGCTCCAGCTCCGCCAGCTCCGCGGGCAGCGTGCGGGCGTCGCGCTCGAGCTCGTTGCAGGCGGCCCGGTCGCGCTCCAGCGCCGACCGCGCCACCGCGAGGTGATCCTCGGCGCGCGCGAGAACGCGCCGGGCCCGGTCGCGCGCTTCGTCGTCGTGCGCGGCCTCGAGCTCGGATCGGGCCGCAACCACCCCGCCGTCGCGCCGCTCCACCTCGCCCTGCGCCGCATCGGCCACGGCCCGGCGCCTCGCCTCTTCCTCGGGATAGGCCGCGAAGAAGGCGTCGATCGCCTCTGCGCGTTCCCTGATCGACGCGACGCCGGCGTCGAGCTCACCCAGCCGTCGGCTCCGCCGGGCGAGCCGCTCGTCCTGCGATTCGAGCTCCCTCAGCTCGTCGACGCCGTCCACTCCGGCAGTCTCTCAAAGGTTCGCCTCGGGAGAACGGATTGATCGGGAGGTGTCCGGCACCGCAGGTGCCTGACACCGTTTCGCCCGTCCCTGGAGACGAAGGGTGGGTGTGACAACTCGCGCAGACGCTTCGCAAGTCGACGGGATGGGGGCGGGAGGATTCGAACCTCCGTAGGCTGAGCCGACGGGTTTACAGCCCGTTCCCTTTGGCCGCTCGGGCACACCCCCGCGAGCGCCGCCGATTGTAGCCTCAGCCGCGCGCTCACCCGCCGCGACCGAGGGTTGCACCGCTGCGCCGAAGCCGCGGTAGCCTCCCCCCGTGAAACGGTTCGACGTCCTCGTCGTCGGCGGCGGCCCCGCCGGTTCGACCACCGCCCTTCGCCTCGCGCAGGGCGGCGCCTCGGTGCTGCTGACGGAAAAGGCGGCCTTTCCACGCGACAAGCCGTGTGGCGGCGGGTTGACGCTGCGCGCGGTGCACGCTTGCCCGGTCGATCCGACCCCCGTTGTCGAGGAGGTCGTCGACCGGGTCGAGCTACGTTTCCGTTTCGGCGACTTTGTCTGCCGTTCGGCGCGCGAGCCCGTGATCTGGATGACGCAGCGCCGCCGGCTCGATTCCTTCCTGCTCGATGCGGCTCGTGAGGCCGGCGTGGATGTCCGCGAGGAGACGCGGCCCGAGCTGACCGCCGGCTCGATGACCGCCCTCGTCGACGGCGAGCTCTACGCGGCCGACGTCGTCGTCGGCGCCGACGGCGCCAACGGCGTCACCGGCAAGCAGTTCGACCTCGGGAACGACATCGTCCACGGCGTCGCCTACGAGGGCAACGCCGATTACGAGACGGTCTCCCGCGCCCGCTATGCGCGCCGCGCGGTAATCGAGCTGGCCGACTTTCCGGGCGGGTACGGCTGGGTGTTTCCGAAGGCGGAGCACGCGAACGTCGGGGTCGGCGCCTGGGAAGAGGAGGGCCCGCGGATTCGCGAGTACCTGGCACAGGTCTGCGAGGCGCACGGGATCGCCGTGTCCGACCTCGAGCATCTGCGCGGGCACCGGCTCCCGTTCCGGCGGCCCGCGACGCGGATCGCGTCCGATCGCGTCCTGCTCGTCGGCGACGCGGCGGGCCTGGTCGATCCCGCCTCCGGCGACGGGATGTACGAGTGCTTCGTCTCGTCGCGGCTGGCGTCGGAGGCGATCCTCGAGCTGCTGGCGGGGCGCAGCTCGGCGCTCGACGGCTATCCCGACGCGGTGACGGCGGAGCTCGGCGCGCTCCACCGTGCCTCCTGGAAGCTCGCGTCGGCGCTCCATCGCTGGCCGCGCCTCTCGTGGCGGCTCACGCGGACCGCCCTCGCGTGGCGGGCGATCGAGCGGCTGCTCTCCGGCGAGATCCTGCGTCCCGGCGAGGCCGATCCGATCTCGCAGATCCCGCTGCGCGCGCTGTCGTACCTCGGCCGCCGCCCGACCCGCCGAACCGCCCCGCCCGAGCGCCGAGCCCGCAACGCGCTCTGACCCACAGTCCGCGGTGAGTAGGTTCACCGCGGACCACGCCGCCCGAGGCTTTGCGATCTTCCTTGAGCAGGCAGGGCCTACGTCGTCTGGTGGCTAACCCATGAAGGTGTGGAGCTCATAGACTCGCGTCACCGGTGCACGGCCGCCCTGCTCCATCATCGGTCTGACGACTGGCATCAAGCGATCGTTGAGGAACGTTTCCCACGCCTCTTGCGACTCCCACACGTCGAAGATGCGAAAGACGCCGGCATCCTCGTCGAATCCGGTGGCATGCACGAGCCCACCGGCGGGCGGGTTATCGCCGACTCCGAGCGCCTCTTGCACCCGGTCGTAGTTTGCGGTCGTTCGGTCGTCGCCCTCAATCGGAAATTCTTGGATGACTGCGACTGCCATGTTCGGCCTCCTGCTTTGGGGCGCCCATGTTACGCCTCCGACACTCGAATCGTGAAAGCGATGTCGTCTAACCCACACGGGTTCAAACCGTTACCGAGAAACCGCCAAGCTCGACGAACGGCCGCCTCAGCTTGCCGCGGGCGTCGTGGTCGTCCGACCGCCGGCTCTATATCTCAAGCGGGCGATGGGACTCGAACCCACGACCCTCAGCTTGGGAAGCTGATGCTCTACCAACTGAGCTACACCCGCGTAGCGCCAGATTAGCGGCTTCGCGCGCGTCCAGCCGTCAGGCCGGCTCCCCCGGACGTGTCTTGAAGAGACGTGTCTGCGCGAGGACAATCAGCCGATGCGGCGGTTTGTGACTGCTTCGGTGGTGGCGGCGGCCCTCGCGATCGTGGGTTCCTCGGCTGCAGGACCGCCGCCGGGAGCGACGGCGCGCTGCGTCGACGGGACGTACAGCTACTCGCAGCACCGGTCCGGCACCTGCTCACACCACGGCGTCGTCGCCCAGTGGCTCGCCGGCGGCTCCGGCTCCGGCGGCTCCACGCACGTCGCCGTCGGACGCACGGTCCGGCTCGCGCCGCGCACGAGGACTGCCGACTGCCGCCTCGGGCCGTCCCCCGACCGCCGCTGCTCGCCCGGCGCGTACTACCCAGGCATCACCGAGGCCGTCGTTTGCTCGAGCGGCTTCCACACCAGCTCGATCCGGCATGTGAGCGAGTCCGAGCGCCACGCGGTCGAGATCGAATACGGGCTCGCGGCGACGACCTACGGGCACACCCTCGAGATCGACCACATCGTCCCGCTCGAGCTGGGCGGCTCGAACGAGATCGGAAACCTCTTCCCCGAGCGCGCCTACGCGCATCCCGGCTATCACGTCAAGGACCGGCTCGAGAACCGCCTGCACGCACTCGTGTGCTCCCACCGGCTCGGTCTGCGCGCCGCACGGCTCGGAATCGCGTCGAACTGGCGGGCGCTCTACGACCGCGTGTTCGGGCAGCCGCCCGTGTGACCGGGGCCGATGCTCAGGCCGGCGCCGCCGCCCCCTCGTAC
>JBOGZX010000109.1:0-2879 GCA_050697615.1 Gaiellaceae bacterium | reverse complement strand
GGTGCGGTCGGTCACACCATTCCCAGTCGTTACAGTGCTCCGTTCGTGGAGCCGAAGACTCTCGACCACCTCGCGTTCTGGGTCGCCGACCGGGAGCCGGTCGCGCGGTTTCTCGAGCGCCACGTCGGCATGCACACGATCGCCCAGGAGGCGAACTTCACGCTGCTCGGGAGCGACGCACGACGCGGCAAGCTCACGCTCTTCGACGCGGAAGGCCCCCGCGAGCGGGGAGCGATCGACCATGTCGCGCTGCGGGTCGGCGACCTGGCCGCAGCGCGCTCTCGGCTCCCCGAGAACACGCCCGAGATCTTCGATGCCGGCGAGGGCCTTCGCCTGACGCTCGTCGAGGCCGAGACCGACGTCGACTACGACCTCGACCACGTTGCGCTCCTCGCGAGCGACCCCGCGGCGACGGCGCGCGAGTACGAGCACTACGGCTTCGCTCCCGCCGGCACGGCGCGCGTCGAGGTCGGAGGTGCCTTCGTCGAATTCCATCGGGGCTCGCCCGGCAACCCTGACCGACCGCTGCTCAACCACCTCGCCGTGCTCGTCGACTCGGCCGACGACGTGATCGCCGCTGCCGGTGCGCGCGGCATCGAGGTGGAGTCGGTCGTCGACGCGCCCAACACCTACGCCGCATTCCTCTGGGGTCCGGAGCGCGTCCGCATCGAGTACGTCGAGCACAAGCCCACGTTCTCCCTCACCTGACCGGGTGATCGTCGCCGGCGCCGGCATGTCGGGCCTCGTCGCCGCGGTGAGGCTGCGCGAGCTGGGACGCGAGGCGACCGTGTGCGAGACGGGGACGCGTCTCGGCGGCTCGATGCTCCTCTCCTCGGGCGTCGCGTGGCGCCACCTGGAGTGGGACGACTTCCGCCGCGAGTGCCCGGGCGGCGAGGAACGCCTGCAGCGGCTCGTGTGGGAACGGCTCGACGACGCCCTCGAGTGGTTACGCGCGCTGGGCGCCCCCGTCGTGTGGGAGGAGACCGGCAACCCGCTCACGGTGGGCAAGCGCTTCGATCCACGCGGTCTCGCCGAGGCGCTGGCGCGACGCGCGCCCGAGGTGAAGCTCGGCGCGGACGCGCTCGCGGAACGCGTCGACGGAGCGACGATCCTCTGCACCGGCGGCTTCGCGGCCTCCTCCGAGCTGGTCGCGACGTACGTTGCGCCCGCCGCGGCGCTGAGGCTCCGCGCGAGCCCGTGGTCCCGGGGCGACGGCCTTCGTGCCGGGCTCGAGCGCGGCGCCGCGCTGAGCGGCGGCATGGACGAGTTCTACGGCCGCAACATGCCGGATGCACCCTGGGACGAGACGCAGCTCGTGTCGCTGTCGCAGCTCTACGGCCGCCTGGCACGCGTCTTCGACGAGGACGGGGTCGAGTTCTTCGAACGCGGCGAGGTCACCTGGTCGGAGACGAACGTCGTGCAGGCGACGGCGAGGCGGCCGGGCGCGCGCGCCTACTACCTGCTCGACGAGGAGGCACTCGCCGGCGTGGTGCGTGACCGGACGGTGGCCCAGATGGTGGAGGCGGCGCCGGCCGAGAGCCGGGTGGCGCTCGGCGACCTCCCGTTCGACCCGCCCGCAGACGCCGTCGCGGCGGTGCGGGTGATCGCCTCGATCACGCACACGATCGGCGGCCTTCGCGTCGACGAGCGGGCGCGGGTGCTCGACGACGACGGCGCGGCGATCCATGGGCTGTGGGCGGCGGGAGCGGATGCGGGCGGCGTCGCGACCGGCGGCTACGCGAGCGGTCTCGCACAGGCGCTGGTGCTGGGGCTCGCCGCCGCAGACGACGCGGCACGGTGATCGCGAGCGATGTGGCCGGTGATGTCCGTGAGCACCAGGCGATGCAAGGACGCAGGGAGCACTACGTCTTGCCGACGGAGAACGCGCAGGGTCGCGAGTCGCCCGGCAGCGGTGACACGCCGACCTTGTTGATCACGAGCGTGTTGTCGCCCTCGGCGAACTCGTACCCCACCTGCGGCGTCTCGCCGTACATCTCGCGCAGCGTGTAGCCCGCCGGCGACCAGAGGAACAGGAGGTAGGAGCCGTTGTCCGACACCGGCACGGATCCTACCGCCGGCTCGCGTACGACGGCAGCGTCACGGTCACCGCGGTGCCGTCGCTGCCGGCGGAGACGTGCATCGTCCCGTGGAGCTGCTTGACGCGCTCGGAGACCGCCTCGTACGAGCGCAGGCGACGTTCTGGCTCGGCGTCGTCCGACACGCACGTCGTGAAGCCGCCGTCGGGGAGCCCCGTCATCCTCACCTCGAGACGCGTGAGCGGCCCGCGGCGTACCGCCTGGTCGAGCAGCTCGCGGACGATCGTGTAGAGCGCGATGCGGGCCGTCTCCCCGAGCAGGTCGGCGTCCCCGATCGCCAGCTCGACGCCGAGCCGATGCGTCGTCCCGATCTGATCGGCCAGGGCGTTCAGCGCCGGCCCGAAGCCCTGGTCGCGCAGCACCACCGGCTCGAGCGCAAACGAGAGGTCGCGGAGCTCCCGGATCGTCGCCCGCTGCCGCCCGAGCGCGTTCGTCAACACGTCCTGCGCGTCGTCGAGCCGCCCCGTCTGGATCGCGTGCAGCGTGGCGTCGAGCATCAGCGCTATTCCTGCAAGGTTCTGGACCGGGCCGTCGTGCAGGAAGAGCGCGATTCGCCGCCGCTCGTCCTGCTCGGCGGCGATCAGTCGATCGAGACCGTCGTCCACGGGGCGATCGCCGGCCGGATCATCAGTCGATGATCGCTTCGCGGAGCGCGATTGCCACCGCGTGCGTGCGCGTGTCGGCCTCGAGCTTCGTGAGGATGTGGCGCACGTGGCTCTTCACCGTCTCCTGGCTGATGAACAGCTTCGTTGCGACGTCGGCGTTCGACATGCCGTCGGCGAG
>JBOGZX010000108.1:0-6443 GCA_050697615.1 Gaiellaceae bacterium | reverse complement strand
GCAGTAGGAGCACGTGCCGCAGGCGATCTTTGTTTTCCCCGGAGGGGGCGGGGAACGGGCGAGCTGGTGCGGCGACCAGCCTCAACAGCACCTTCCGGCGTGTGGCCGGCGGCATCGGTAGTCAGATCGGCGCCCTGCTGCTTGCGGCGATCGTCCTGCACCCGCACGTGCCGCGGAACGCGGCGTTCGTGCTCGCGTTCGCGATCGGCGCTCTGCTCGCGGCCGCGGGAGCCTGCGCGGCCGTGGCGATCCGAACCCGCGACCGTTGATTCGCTTGCCGGAGCGGGCAACGTCGAGAGGTGGCGACGTTTCGGAGACTGGCGCCCTACGGCGTTCCCGACCTCGTCGCGCAGATCGGGATGTGGGTCGCCTTCGCGCTGGCCTACGAAGCGATCCGCGGGGCCGTCGACCAGGACCGCACGCGCGCATTCGCCAATGGGCGCAGGATCATCGAGATCGAGCGCCGCCTGCACGGGTTCTTCGAGCTCGCCGCGCAGCGCGCGGTGCCGGGCCGGGCCGTCGACGATCTCTTCCGCGCGACGTACTGGATCTCCGAGTTCGTGCTGCTCGTGCTCGCGCTCGTCTACACGTACTTCCGCCGGCACGACGTCTACCGCCGGTTCCGGAACGCGGTGCTGATCACGAACTCGCTCGCGCTTGTCGGCTACCTGGTGTTCCCGACGGCGCCGCCGCGGCTCTTCGCCGCCTACGGCTTCCGCAACGACCTGTCGGGTCAGCCGACGCCCGCCCACGCCGCCGGCCTGATCGCGTTCGCCGCCAATCCGTACGCGGCGATGCCGAGCCTGCACGTCGCCGACGCGCTCCTGATCGGCGTCTTCCTCGCGACGCTCAGCCGCTCCCGCGTCTGGAAGGCGGCCTGGGCGCTGTGGCCGTGCTGGGTCGCGTACGTGGTGATCGCGAGCGGCAACCACTTCTGGCTCGACGCCGCCGCCGGCGCCACGCTCGCCGGATTCGCGCTGCTCGTCGTGGCCGTCCTCGAGCGGCGGCGGGCGTGGCGCCTGTGAACGCGATCTCGCTCCTCGCCGAGCTCTGCGGCTCCTGTGCGAGCTTCGTCACCCGGGAGCTCGGCGGGGTCGAGCGCACGCACGTGATCCTGCTGTTCAGCGCGATCGCACCTATCCGCGTGACGTCGCCTCCGCCGCCGCGGCTCACGCTCAGCCGCGGGAGCGCAGGGCCATGACCGAGCCGAGGTAGGCGACGCCGGCGACCGCGGCGAGCCAGGTGTACGGGCCGCCGTCGTTGCCGCGTGCGAGCTCGACCAGCGCGCCGAGCAGGGTGGCTACGATCATCGCCGCCCCGGCGAGGGCGGTGGCGCGCACGTCGATCTGGCGAAACCGCTCGTCCCGGCCGTCGCCGCGCAGGCCCCGGACGGTCTCGCTGCGGCCGCCGAGCAGCACGAGCGCACCGAAGCCGGACAGGATGGCGAGCGAGACGAGCCCGCCGGTCGGGTCGCCGCCGATCCATTGGGCGGCGAGCATCGCCGCTCCCCCCAGGACGCAGAAGAGCGGCAGGAACCACTTCGAGCTAGTCATGCGGATCGAACACCTCCTCGACGATGTGACCGAAGAACCGGGCGAGTGCGAGCGCGAGCGGGAGAGACGGCAGATAGCGCTCCTGCTCGATCGAGTTGATCGTCTGCCGTGAGACCCCGACGGCCAGCGCCAGGTCGGCCTGCGAGAGCTCCCGCTCGCGCCGAAGCTCGCGGACGAGGTTCTTCATTCCTCCGGCGGCCGCCGGCGGGAAACGAGCGGCAGCGAGGAGCAGCGGCCGTTCCGTCCCGGCTTCGCGAACGCCGCGATCAGGACGGCGGGCAACCAGGCGAGCGTCGCGAGACCATCGGAACCGCCGCCTGGGGGCGCCGCGACCACGGCACAGCCCGCGAGCACGAGAGCGACGATCATGGCCGCCGCGGGCAGTCTGGAACGCTTCGTCTCCCTCACCGCGACCCTCTCCCTGTACAGTGTGCTTGACAACGACAGAGTAGGCGAGCGCAGACTCTCTGTCAAGTGAGCTTGACATTCGACGCCCGGTTGGGGTGACTGCGCATATCGTCTGGGCTTCCGTTCGCGTAGGCGACTTCCCGAATCGTGAACACCAGCGGTGCGGGCTCGTTCCGGTTCGCTCTGCATCCGAAGAGGCGGGGCTCGTTGAGGGTGCGTGTGAGCTACCCCGACGGTCCGTTGTACGTCGGGAGCGCGACGACCGCCTTGACGCGGGTCGTCTAGACACACGATCAAAGCGAACGCCAAGGCCGACCGTGCCGCCCAAAAGGTTGGCTCGACGCCGAGGCGCGCATGCCGTACCCTGCACAACTTGCTCGCCCGCCTCGCGCATCTGATCGTCCGCCGCCGCATGCTCGTGATCGGCCTGTGGGTCGTCCTGACCGCGTTCGGCGCCTTCTCGGCCGGCCGGGTCTCGAAGCGCTGGTTCCAGAGCTTCTCGATCCCGGGCTACGCCGCATACGAGGCGAACCAGCGCACGCTGCACGCCTTCGGCAGCGGCGAGCAGGCTCCCCTGGTCGCGGTCTTCCACACGAGCGGCGACGTGACGCGGAACGACGGCGTCCGCGTCTCGATCAACGCCGCCGCCGCGGTCAACGCCGGCTCGCGCGTCTCGTCGTACTGGTCGACCGGCAGCCGCGCCTACGTCTCGCGCGACGGCCACACCACGTTCGCCGAGATCTATCCGCCCGGCACTCCGGGCTTCAGCTCGTCCGTGCACGTCAACCGGGTTCGCGCGGCGCTGAAGGCGACGACGCCGAACAGCGTCCGGGCCCACCTGACCGGACGCGACGCGCTCGAAGCGGCGTCGTCGGGCGGCGGCGGTCCGAGCGTGTTGAGCGAGGCGCTGATCGGCGGAGCCGGCGCGCTCGTGATCCTGCTCTTCGTCTTCGGGACGCTGCCGGCGGTGCTGATGCCGATCGCGGTTGCGGTCGCGTCGATCCTGAACACGTTCACGCTCGTCTGGGCGCTCACCTACATCACCAACGTCTCGGTGATCGTGCAGTTCCTGATCGCGCTGGTCGGGCTCGGCGTCGCGATCGACTACGCGCTGCTGATGATCTTCCGCTTCCGCGACGAGCTGCGCGAGGGCGAGGACGTCGAGACGGCGATCGTCGAGACGATGACCCATGCCGGACGGTCGGTGGTGGTCTCCGGCTCGACCGTCGCCGTCGGCCTCCTCAGCATGGTGGTGTTGCCGCTGCCGTTCATCCGCTCTATCGGCATCGGCGGCCTGCTGATTCCCGCGGTGTCGGTGATCACGGCGATCACGCTGCTGCCGGCCCTGCTGTCGGTGCTCGGCACGCGAATCAACAGCGTGCGGGTGCTCCCGAAGCGCCTCGTCGACCGCGGGCACCCCGAGGACGGGCCGTGGGGCCGCTGGGCGGGGCTCGTGATGCGCCGGCCGGTGCCGATCGCCGCGGTCGGGCTCGCCGTCGTCGGCGTGCTCGTCTACTCGGGCTTCCAGCTCAACCCGAGCGAGGCGCAGGCGAAGGACCTGCCGGGAACCGGCGACGCGATCGCGGGCCGCACGGCCCTCGCCGACGCCGGGGTCACGCCGGGCGTGATGAAGCCGTTCGTGGTGCTCGTCGAGCACGGCGCCGACCCGAAGCCGATCGCGGCAAGGCTGCGGACGATTCCGGGCATCGCCGCCGCGACAGCACCAGCAGACTGGCGAACCGGCGGCGACTCGCTGATCGAGGCGTTCCCCGCCGTCGACGGGGCGGCGCCGCAGATCCAGGGGATCATCGACCGCGTCCACCGTGTGCTGCGCGGGAGCAACGCGTCGCTCGGCGGCGTCGCGGCCGAGGACCGCGACTTCGTCCACGCCGTCTACTCCAACTTCCCGTACGTGCTCGCATTCGTGATCCTGCTCACCTTCGTGCTGCTCGCACGGGCGTTCCGGTCGCTGATCCTGCCGCTGAAGGCCGCGATTCTGAACCTGGTCTCGCTGGCCGCCGCCTACGGGATCATCGTCTTCATCTTCCAGCAGGGCCACGGGTCGGAGGCGATCTGGAACGTGCACGCGACGCAGTCGATCATCCCGTGGATCCCGCTGATGATCTTCGCGTTCCTGTTCGGGCTCTCGATGGACTACGAGGTGTTCATGCTCACCCGCATGCGCGAGGCGTATGACGCGACCGGCGACACGCCGCACGCGATCGCGCTCGGGCTCGCGCGCACCGGCAAGCTGGTTACCAGCGCCGCGCTCGTACTGATGTTCGCGTTCTTCGTCCTCTCGTCGAGCCCCGGTGTCGACATCAAGCAGTTCGGGATCGGGCTCGCCGCAGGCATCATCTTCGACGCGACCGTCATCCGCGCGCTGCTCGTGCCGGCGCTGATGCGGCTGCTCGGCGACTGGAACTGGTGGCTGCCGGACCGGGCCGCCCGGCTGCTGCTCGTCGCGCCGAGGCAAGACCTGCCGGGCGCGCAGGCCCGCGCCGCCGACTGATCAGGCCGGCGGGCCGCCGACGAAGCGCCGCGCCTCGTCTGCCAGGGCCGACCACGAGCCGCCCTCGGCGGCGTCGATCGTCACCCACTCCTTCATCAGCCGCCCGTGCCCCGGGTCGAAGCGCGAGCCGGCGTTCGAGGAGATCAGCTCGTCGACGCGCTGCCGCGGCAGCTTCACCACGAGCCGCCCCTTCGAGGTCATCGCGAAGATCTTGCCGCCGACCTTCAGAGCCGCATCGCCGAACCTCCGCTCCGGACCCGGGATCGGCACGCTGACCGGAGGGTCGTCGGCGTAGCGCTCGACAAGCCGCGCGAAGAGCGTCTCCGGATCGGTCGCGTTCGCCATTCGGCCCGGCGAACGCTACCGACCGCGAGGATGCGGGACGTGGAGGTCGGTCTCGCACTCCTGCTGGTCGGCGCCGTGCTCGCCGCCGGCGTCGTCGCGGCGCTCGGCGCGACGCGCACAGGGCTGCCCGTGCTCGTCGCGTTCCTGACGCTCGGGATGCTGCTCGGCTCGGACGGACCGGGCGGGATCGCGTTCGACAACGCGGAGCTCGCGCGCCGGATCGGCATCGTCGGTCTCGCAGCGATCCTCTACGAGGGCGGGCTCTCGACGTCCTGGCGCCGGCTGCGGGAAGTCGCGCTGCCGGCTGCGATGCTCAGCACTGTCGGCGTCGTCGTCACCGCGCTCCTGACGGGCGTCGCAGCGCGGCTCCTGATGCACCTCGGCTGGGCGGAATCGATCCTGCTCGGGTCGGTGGTCGCGTCGACCGACGCAGCCGCCGTTTTCGCCACCCTGCGCTTCTCGAACCTGCGGCGGCGACTCGCCCGGACGCTCGAGGCGGAGTCGGGCGGCAACGACCCGATGGCGATCGCGCTCACCGTCGGGCTGATCGCGTGGATCGAGAAGCCCGCCTACGGACTCGGCGACCTGGTGCTCCTCGTTGTCCGGCAGATCGGGCTCGGCCTCGTCTTCGGGGTCGCGCTCGGAGCGGTGGCGACCTGGGTCTTCGCGCACATCCCGCGCTCGATCGGCTCGTTCGCGCCGGTCGCATCCGTTGCGGCGGCGGCGATCGCCTACGGGCTCACGGACGTCGCCGGCGGCAGCGGCTTCCTCGCGGTCTACGCGGTCGGCCTGGCCGTCGGCTCGACCCCGTCCCGTTACCGCCGCGGCCTCGTCGCGTTTCATCAGGGACTCGCGTTCATCGCGCAGGTGGCGCTCTTCGTCGTCCTCGGCCTGCTCGTCTTCCCGCGGCAGCTACCGCACGTCGCGCTCGCCGCGCTCGGGCTGACCGCGCTCCTGGTCTTCGTCGTACGTCCCGTCGCGGTCTACGCGTCGACGTTCCTGGCCGACTTCTCCGTGAAGGAGCGGGGCCTGCTGGGCTGGGCCGGGCTGCGCGGCGCGGTTCCGATCGTCCTCGCCACCTTCGTGCTCTCGTCGCGCGTCGGCTCCGCGGCGACGATCTTCAACACGGTGTTCTTCGTCGTGCTGGTCTCGACGATCCTGCAGGGGACGACGCTCGACCGGCTCTCCCGCCGGCTCGGCCTGGAGTCCCCGGCTCCGCTCCTGCAAAGTGCGCCGCTCGCCGTCGACAGCGAATGGAGTCAGCTCGAGCTCGTCGACTTCCCGGTCGCCGCCGACCATGCGATTGCGGGCTCGGTCGTGCGGGAGCTCGGCTTGCCGCGCGACGCCCTCGTCGCGGTGGTCGCAAGGGGGAAGAGCGCGATCCCGCCGCGCGGGAGTACGCGCATCGATCCCGGCGACCGCCTGTTCGTGCTCGTCCCGCGCGAGAAGCGCGCCGACCTCGAAGACGTCTTCGCCCGCTGGCGGCAGCGGGTCTGATCTGCGCCCGTCACGGCAGCCGGTAGACCGCGCGCAGCCGCTCCAGGACCCGGGCGGCGATCAGATCGCCCGCTGCGGCCGTGTAGTGCACGCCGTCGGGAAGGCGCATCAGCGTCAACTCGCCGTGC
>JBOGZX010000107.1:0-9275 GCA_050697615.1 Gaiellaceae bacterium | reverse complement strand
CATCGACATCGTGCGCGCACAGCTCGAGATCGCCGCGGGCGAGCCGCTCGCACTGACCGGCCGGGCGCCCCGGCGGGGCCACGCGATCGAGATCCGGCTGAACGCCGAGGATCCGGAGCACGACTTCCGCCCTTCGCCGGGCCGCGTGTCGCTGTTCCGGCCTGCGCAGGGACCGGGCGTACGGGTCGACACCTTCATCGAGTCGGGCGCGTCGATTCCGCCGTACTACGACTCGCTGATCGCGAAGCTCGTCGTCTGGGACGACGACCGGCCTGCGGCGATCGCGCGCGCGCAGCGGGCCCTCGCGGAGACCGTCGTCGAGGGGGTGCCGACGACGCGCGACCTCGCCCGGGCGGTGCTCGCCAGCGAGCCGTTCGCATCCGGGGAGTACTCCACCTCGACGCTCGACGATCTGCGGGCGGTGGCTGCGTGACGGTTTCGCGGCGACAGGCGCGCAGGCAGGCCCTGTTCCTGCTCTACCAGTGGGATCTCTCGGGTCAGGAGATCGGCTCCCAGTTCGCAGGCGAGATCGACCCGTGGGCCCGCGGGGTCGCCGGGACGGTCGCCGACCGGTCCGCGGAGCTCGACGGCCGTATCACGTCCGCCGCCGAGGGCTGGACCGCCGACCGCCTGGGTGCCGTCGAGCGGAGCGCTCTGCGCGTTGCCGTGCACGAGCTCGAGACACGCGAGGTGCCGGCCGAGGTTGCGATCAACGAGGCGGTCGCGTTCACGAAGCGGTATGCCTCCGACGACGGCGCACGGCTCGTCAACGGCATCCTTGGTCGAATCCAACGGGAGGAGGCGGCATGAGGCGTAGGCTTGACGGAGCCGACCGGAGCGCGGAGGTGTCGGCTTCGCCGGCGCGGGAGCGGAGATGAGCTCGGAGGAGTCGCTGTCGAACGCGGAGGATCTGCTCGCGAGGCTCGAGGCAGCCCGGGTGCGTCTCGACGAGACGACCGACCCCGACAAGGCGATCGAGATCCTGCAGGAGCTCGCCGAGCTCGCGCGCGAGGTGGAGGGCGAGCTGCAGCGTGCGAAGCGCGCGGCCGAGACCGAGGCCGCGACGCCGCCCCCGAACCCCGATGCGCCCGCGTCATGAGCCGTAGGCTCGACGGAGGCGAACGGGGAGCGGAAGCGGCGGCTCTGCCGCTGCTGGAGCGGGAACCGTGCCGTAGGCTCGACGGAGGCGAACGGGGAGCGGAGGCGGCGGCTCTGCCGCTGCTGGAGCGGGAACCGTGCCGTGGGCTCGACGGAGGCGAACGGGGAGCGGAGGCGGCGGCTCTGCCGCGGCCGGGGCGGGAACCGGGCCGTCGGCTCGACGGAGGCGAACCTGTATGAGTACTCGGCCGGACGAGCTGAGGGCGCTGGTCGAGTCGTACCTGGACGAGCTGGCGCTGACCCCCGAGCTGGGCACGCTTGCCGAGCCGATGCGTTACGGGCTCGGGGGGAAGCGGGTGCGGCCGGTGCTCTGCCTCGCGACGGGCGACGCGATCGGCGCGCGGCTCGAGAACTTGCTGCCGGCGGCGGCCGCGGTCGAGCTCGTCCACTCCTTCTCGCTGGTGCACGACGACCTGCCCGCGCTCGACGATGATAGCGAGCGGCGCGGCGCCCCCTCGGTGTGGGCCCGGTACGACGAGGCGACGGCCGTGCTCGCCGGCGACGCGCTCGTGGCCGAGGCGTTCCGGCTGGCGCTCTCGTATCCGACGGGCGCCGTCGCTCGCGAGCTCGTCGGGGCGACGCTGGCGATGATCGGCGGGCAGTGGCTCGACATTCGCGGTGAGGGCGAGCTCGACGAGCTGCACCGGCTGAAGACCGGCGCCCTCTTCTCGGCCTCGATCGGCTGCGCGCTGGCCGCCGCCGAGGTGCCGCCCGCGGAGCAGCAGCCGTGGCGGGCGTTCGCGGCCGAGCTGGGTCTGCTGTTCCAGATCGTCGACGACATTCTCGACGGTGACGGCTATGTGCTCGACATCGGCGCCGACGGCGCTCGCCGCCTTGCGGACGAGGCCGCGGAGCGCGCGCAGGCACGGCTCGCCGAGATCGACGCCGACACCGCCGTGCTGGAGGAGATCGTCGCGGGCCTCGCAGCGCGAACCGCCTGAGCAAGTAACAGTCTGTTACAAGCGGGTTCTCGCGCGGCCGGTAGCCTGAAGGCCGTGGGGTTCCGCGGCCCTCTCGGCGCGCTCGCCGAGCGCAGCTTTCGGCTCGTCCGCCGGGCCTCAGGGCGTGTCCAAGAAGCGGCTTGACGTCCTGCTCGTCGAGCGCGGGCTCGCCGAGTCCCGCGCGCAGGCACAGGCTCTCGTGATGGCCGGCCGCGTGCCGGGCCACACGAAGGCCGGCGAGCAGGTCGACGAGGGCGCGCCGCTCGAGGTTGACGCGCCGCCGCCGTACGTGTCACGGGCGGGCCACAAGCTCGCGAACGCCCTCGATGCGTTTGGCCTCGACGTCGCGGACCTTGACTGCGTGGACGTCGGCGCGTCGACCGGCGGGTTCACCGACGTCCTGCTGCAGCGCGGAGCGGCGAGGGTGATCGCCCTCGACGTCGGCTACGGGCAGCTCCACGACCGCGTCCGGCGCGACGAGCGCGTGACCGTGCTCGAGCGCGTGAACGCGCGCTTCATCGAGGAGCTGCCGTTCGCGCCGCAGCTCGTCACGTGCGACGTCTCGTTCATCTCGGTCGAGCAGGCGCTACCGGCGGTGCTCCGGCTGGCGGCGCCGGGCTGGCAGGCGCTGGTGCTCGTGAAGCCGCAGTTCGAGGCGGGGCGCGCCGACGTGCCGAAGGGCGTCGTCCGCGACCGTGGGGTGCAGCGGCGGGTCGTGCGGCGGGTCGCCGAGGCGCTCGTCACGACGGGAGCCGAGCCGCACGGGGTCGTAGACTCCGGGCTCCCCGGCCCGAAGGGAAATCGTGAGTTCGTCCTCCACCTCGTCCACCGAGAGCAGCCCGAGCTGCCCCACGAGCTCGACGGCTGGATCGCCGATGCCGTCGGTTAGGCGCGCTGCGGTGATCACGCACGGCCGCGACGGCGTCGACGACGCCGTCGTCAGGCTTCAGGCGGTGGCGAAGCGCTGCGGCGTCGAGCTCGTCGACGACGGCGACCACCCCGACATCGCGATCGTGCTCGGCGGCGACGGAACGATGCTGCGGGCGCTCGCCCGGTACCTCGGCACCGGTGTGCCGGTGCTCGGCGTCAACTACGGCCGCGTCGGCTTCCTCACCGCGATCGACGCCGACGGGCTCGAGACCGGCCTCGCGCGGGTGTTCGCGGGCCAGGTACGCACGATCGAGCTCGCGACGGTCGAGGTCACCGTGGGCGGCGAGGTCAGCGTCGCCGTCAACGACGTCGTCGTCGCCGGTGGCACGCTCGGCCGGATGATCGAGCTCGGATATTCGATCGGCGGCGAGGATCTCGGACACCAGCCGTGCGACGGCCTGATCTGCGCGTCGCCGACCGGCTCGACCGCCTACAACCTCTCGAACGGCGGCCCCGTGCTGGTGTGGGGCATCGACGCGATGGCGCTGACATTCGTGGCGCCGCACGCGCTCGACATCCGGCCGCTCGTGGTGCCCCGCGGCGCGGACGTGACCGTGACGAACCTCACGGCCGGACTCGACACGGCCGTGCTCGTCGACGGCCAGCAGGTCGGGAAGCTCGCGACGGCTGAGGAGGCGCTCGTACGGGTGGGAAGCCGTCCGAGCCTGCTGGCGACGCTGCCCGAGATGACCTTCTTCAAGCGCTACGCCGCCGCATTCGGACGATGACGCAGGCAGATGCCCCGCCTACCATGGTGGGATGCTGCGCTCGCTCCGGATCTCGAACCTCGTTTTGATCAAGGAGGCCGAGCTCGAGCTCGACGCCGGCCTGAACGCGATCACGGGCGAGACCGGCGCAGGGAAGACGATCCTCACGAACGCGATCGGATTGCTCCTCGGAGGTCGCGGCGATGCGGGCCTGATCGGCGCCGCCGGGCCGGAGGCGTACGTCGAGGCCGACTTCGACGGCGCCGACGACGAGACGCTCGGCCCGCTCGCCGAGCTGCGGCCCGACGGCGAGGACGGCGTCGTCCTGGCACGGCGGATTTTCCCCGACGGCCGGACGCGCGCCTACGCCTGGGGGCGGAGCGCCGCCCGCGAGGACGTCGCGGCCGCCGCCGAGGCGCTGATCGCCATGAGCGGCCAGTTCGAGCAGCGGCGGCTCGCGCGGCCGTCCTACCAGCGCGGGGTGCTCGACACGTACGCAGGGCTCGACGGATCCGCCGCGCACCGCGCCTGGCGCGACCTGCAGGCGGCCCGCCGTGCCCACGACGCACTGACGCGGGACGAGGCCGGCGCCCGGGCCCGGCTCGACGAGCTCCGCGCGCTGGCCGAGGACACGGCCGGTCTCGTGCCGGGGCAGGAGGACGAGCTGCGGGCCGAGCGCGAGCGGCTTCGGCACGTGACCGAGCTCGCACAGGCGGCGGACGCGGCCGCGCGCGCGCTCGCCCCCGAGGATGGGGAGGGGGCCGGAGACCTCGTCGCGACCGCGGAGCGGGCGGTCGCGCCGCTCGAGCGGCTCGCGCCCGAGCTGGCGTCGGCCGGCGACGCGCTGCGCCAGGCAGAGCTGCAGCTGCGCGAGACGGCCTCCGAGCTGCGCGGCTTCCTCGCGTCGCTGCAGGCCGAGCCTGCCCGCCTCGAGCAGCTCGAGGCCGAGCTCGACCGCTTCGCCGACCTACGGCGGCGCCATCGGGCCCGGACCACGGACCAGCTGCTGGAGCGCGCGGCGGCGGCGCGGGAGGAGCTGGCGGCGCTCGACGAGGGACACGATCCGGTTCAGGCCGCCGGGGACGCCCTCGCCGCGGCGCAGGCGGAGGTCGACCGTGTGCACGCGGAGCTGCGGGCGGTGCGGACGGCCACGGCCGGGCCGTTCGCCGCTGCGGTGGCGAAGGAGCTCGAGGGCGTCGGCCTCGGCGACGGCGAGTTCCGCGTC
Source organism: Gaiellaceae bacterium (assembly GCA_050697615.1). GTDB lineage: Bacteria > Actinomycetota > Thermoleophilia > Gaiellales > Gaiellaceae > PALSA-600. The sequence goes on along the minus strand of JBOGZX010000107.1, from coordinate 4,314 downwards.
GACCTGCGCGAGCGGAAGCCCGGCGCGAGCGGCGTCGACGACGTCGTCTTCTCGATCCGGCCGAATGCGGGTCTGCCGTTCGGCCCGGTGGCCGAGACGGCCTCGGGCGGCGAGCTGTCGCGAATCGCGCTCGCGATCGCGGCCGTCGCGGGAGGCGAGACGATGGTGTTCGACGAGATCGACGCCGGCATCGGCGGCACCACGGCACACGCCGTCGCCGACACGCTGCGCCGGCTCGCCGGGCGTGCGCAGGTGATCGCGATCACGCATCTGCCGCAGATCGCGACGCAGGCCGACCGGCACTTCCGCGTCGAGAAGGTGGCGGGCGACCCCACCCACACTCGCATCGCACCGCTCGACGACCCGGGCCGTCGCGACGAGCTGGAGCGGATGCTCGGCGGTGCGGAATTCCTCGCGTCGCTCGAGCGCTGAGCGGGGTCGGCCGTAGGTGCTGCTAGGCTTGCATTCCGTGAGCTTTGTCACGGATTCCGGGTGCGCCGCATGAGTGCGAAGTATGTGTTCGTCACCGGCGGCGTCGTCTCGTCCCTCGGAAAGGGCATCACCGCCGCCTCGCTCGGGCGCCTGCTGAAGGCCCGGGGCCTGAAGGTGCAGGTCCAGAAGTTCGACCCCTACATCAACGTCGACCCCGGCACGATGAGCCCGTTCCAACACGGCGAGGTGTTCGTCACGGAGGACGGCGCCGAGACCGATCTCGACATCGGCCACTACGAACGCTTCGTCGACGAGAACCTGTCGCGCGCCGCGAACCACACCGCCGGAGCGGTCTGGGATCGCGTGCTGCGCAAGGAGCGGAAGGGCGAGTACCTCGGCTCGACGGTCCAGGTGATTCCGCACATCACGAACGAGATCAAGTCCCGAATCCGGTCGGTCGCCGACGCGACCAGCACGGACGTCGTGATCACCGAGATCGGCGGCACCGTCGGCGACATCGAGTCGCAACCGTTTCTCGAGGCGATTCGCCAGTTCCGCCGCGAGGCCGGCCAGGAGAACGTCGTCTACCTGCACGTCACGCTCGTCCCGTACATCGACACGGCGGGCGAGCTGAAGACGAAGCCGACGCAGCACTCGGTCAACGAGCTGCGGCGCATCGGCATCCATCCCGACGTCGTCGTCTGCCGCTCCACGGAGCCGTTGCAGCGAGAGATTCGCGAGAAGATCGCGCTGTTCGCCGACGTCGACGTCGACGCGGTGATCACGAACCCGGACGTCGCCGACGTGTACCTCGTCCCGCTGGCCCTGCAGGAGCAGGGTCTCGACGACCTCGTGTGCCGCAAGCTCGGCCTCGACGTTCCGAAGGCCGAGCTCGGCGAGTGGCTCGAGCTGACCAAGCGGATCAACGAGCGCCGCGAATCCGTCGAGATCGCCCTCGTCGGGAAGTACGTGAAGCTCCACGACGCCTATCTCTCGGTGCACGAGGCGCTGAAGCATGCGGGCATCCACAACGGCACGCGCGTGCACGTGCGCTGGGTCGACGCCGAGAACATGACGATCGAGGAGACGCGGGCCGAGCTTCGCGGCGTCGACGGCGTGCTCGTTCCCGGCGGCTTCGGCTCACGCGGCTGGGAGGGCAAGATCCTGGCCTGCCGCGTCGCGCGGGAGGACGACATCCCGTACCTCGGCATCTGCCTCGGGATGCACGTCGCAGTCTCCGAGTACGCGCGCTACGTCTGCGGGCTCGACGGCGCGAACTCCACGGAGATGGATCCGGAGACGCCGTTCCCCGTCATCGACCTGCTGCCCGAGCAGAAAGAGGTCGAGGACCTCTGCGGCACGATGCGCCTGGGCGCGCAGGCGGTCGAGCTGGGGGAGTCGACGCGGACGCGCGAGGTGTACGGCAACGAGCCGGTGATCGCGGAGCGGCACCGGCACCGCTACGAGGTGAACAACGCGTTCCGTCAGCAGTTGCTCGACGCGGGCCTGGTCGTGAGCGGCACCTTCCAGGAGGGGCGCCTCGTCGAGATCGTCGAGCTGCCGGACCACCCCTGGTTCGTCGCCTCGCAGTTCCATCCGGAGTTCAAGTCGCGCCCCACCCGTCCGGCGCCGCTCTTCCGGGAGTTCGTCGCGGCTGCGCTCGACCGTGCCCGCGCGCGCTCCGGCGTCGAAGTCGCCTGACACCCTTTTGCGCGGCGTATCGGACACTCGGCGCATAGGATCTCCGTCCGGTGCCGCCGGACATTCTTGATCTCTTCGTCGAGCTCGCCGAGGTGCCGAGCCCACCCGGCGCCGAGCGCGCGGTGGCCGAGATCGTGCTCCGTTACCTCCATGACTGCGGGATCGAGGTCGACGAGGACGCGACCGGGCCCGAGACCGGCTCGACGATCGGAAACCTGTACTCGCGCCTCGAGCCGACGGCGGCGGGCGAGCCGCTGCTGCTCTGCGCGCACCTCGACACCGTCCCGCCGACTGCTGCGATCGAGCCCGTCGTCTCGGACGGCGTCGTCCGGAATGCCGCGGGAACGATCCTCGGCGCCGACGACAAGGCCGCGGTTGCCGCCATGCTCGAGGCGACCCGCCGGGTGCTCGCCGAGAGCCGTCCGCACGCCGGCATCGAGCTGCTCTTAACGCCGAAGGAGGAGGTGGGGCTCGTCGGCGCCTACGCCTTCGACCACACGCGTCTGCGGGCTCGCACCGGTTACGTGTACGACCAGGCGGCGCCGATCGGCACCGTGATCCTGGGCGCGCCGTACTCGCAGTCGCTCGAGGTGACGTTCCACGGCCGTGCCGCACACTCAGGCATGCATCCCGACGAGGGCCGCTCGGCGATCGCGGCGGCCGCACGCGCCGTCGCCGAATTGCGGCTCGGCCGCGTGGATGCGGAGTCCACGGCGAACGTGGGCACGATCGCCGGTGGAACGGCGACGAACATCGTCCCGGAATGGTGCACGTTCGTCGCCGAGGCTCGGTCGCAGGACGAGCGGAAGCTGGCTGACCTGGTGCAGGAGATGCAGGACGCGATCACGTTCGCCGCGGGAGTGGCCGAGTGCGAGGTGGAGACCACGGTGCGCAAGAGCTACCGCGGGTACCGGTTCGCCCGCACCGATCGGGCGGTCGCGCTGGCGGCCCGCGCGCTCGAGCGCTGCGGCCACGACGTCCGCTACGAGCTTTCCGGCGGCGCCGCCGACGCGAACGTCTTCAACGAGCGCGGCCTCGAGTGCGTCAACCTGGCGAACGGGATGGCGAGCATCCACACGCCCGACGAGCACATCGCCGTCGCCGACCTCGAGGCGATGGTCGACGTGACGCTGGCGCTGATCGACGAGGCCGTCTCCTGATGCGCGCCTTCGAGGGGAAGATGTTCGACGTCGTCGTCGAGGACGGCAACGAGGTCGTCGTCCACGGCCCGGCGGTGGCGATCGTCGCCGTCGACCGCGACCGGCAGGTCACGTTGGTGCGCCAGCAGCGCGCCGGAGCCGGCGGGCCGCTGCTCGAGTTGCCGGCCGGGGGCGTGGAGGCGGGGGACTCGCCGCTCGACACGGCGCACCGCGAGCTCCGCGAGGAGACCGGACTGCACGGCGGCGACTGGACCGCGGTCGCCGCCTTCTTCACGACGCCGGGCTTCTGCGACGAGAAGATGCACCTCTTCCTCGCACGGGACGTGGTAGAGGGCGACGCGGAGCCGGAAGACGACGAGGAGCTCGAGCTCGTCCGGGTGCCGCTGGACGAAGTCGCGGCGCTCCTGCCGGAGATCGAGGACGCGAAGACGCTCGCCGGGCTGCTCCTCCTGCTGCAACTGTAGGCTTCCCGCCGCCATGAGGATCGGTGTCGCGAAGGAGATCAAGTCGGACGAGTACCGCGTCGCACTGACGCCCGCCGGCGCGCTCGAGCTGATCAACCGGGGCCACGAGGTGACGGTCGAGATGGGCGCCGGCGTCGGCAGCGCGTTCACGGACGAGGCGTACGAGCGGGTCGGTGCGAGGACGGCGTCGGTCGACGACGTCTGGGAGCGCTCCGACATGGTGCTGAAGGTGAAGGAGCCGATCGCGTCGGAGTACGGCCGGCTGCGCGAGGGGCAGATCCTCTTCACGTACCTGCACATCGCGGCCGACGAGCCGCTGACCCGGGCGCTGCTCGACTCGGGGACCACAGCGGTCGCCTACGAGACGGTCGAGACGACGCGCGGCGCGCTGCCGCTCCTCGCGCCGATGTCGGAGGTCGCGGGCCGGCTCTCGGCGCAGGCCGGCGCGTACTTCCTCGAGAAGCCGTTCGGCGGGCGCGGGCTCCTGCTCGGCGGCGTGCCCGGCGTCGCTCCCGGCCGGGTCGTGATCGTCGGCGGCGGCATCGTCGGCTACAACG
>JBOGZX010000106.1:0-3137 GCA_050697615.1 Gaiellaceae bacterium | reverse complement strand
CGCGCGACGGTCGAGCATCCGCTGCGCTCGAACGCGGTGCACGCGATCAGCCGCGAGAGCACGGGCCCGAACGTCGGCTTCCGGCTGCCGATCGTGCACTGGGAGTTCGTCCCCGACTGGGACGGCCTGGACGTGAAGTGCGTGCCGAAGGGCTCCGGCTCCGAGAACATGAGCTTCCTGAAGATGTGCGTCCCGGCCGACGGGTTGAAGGGCGTGAAGCGGTTCGTGCTCGAGTCGATCGTCGGCGCGGGCGGCAAGCCGTGCCCGCCCGGGATCGTCGGCGTGGGGATCGGCGGCACAGCCGACTATGCGATGTACCTGGCCAAGGAGGCGATCGCCCGCCCCGTCGGCACCCGCAACCCGGATCCACTCGTCGCCTCGCTCGAGGAGGAGCTGTACGGCCTTCTGAACGAGACGGGCATCGGCCCGATGGGGCTGGGCGGCGACGTGACCGTTCTGCAGTGCCACGTCGAGCACGCCGACACGCACATGACGCTCAACCCGGTCGCGGTCAACTACCAGTGCTGGGCCGCCCGCCGTGCCTCGGTGCATGTCGACGCGGCCGGCAACACCGACTTCGACAGGGAGTTCTGATGGCCGTCCACACGGTGACCTTCCCGATCGCCGACCCGGGCGAGATCCTGAAGCTGCGGGCCGGCGACGAGGTGACGGTCCAGGGCCGGATCGTCGGCATCCGCGACCGCACGCAGATCCGCATCTTCGACGAGGGCGTCGAGCCGCCGATCGACCTGCGCGGCGCCCTGTTGCTGCATACCGCCCCCGGCGTTCGCAAGCTCGAGGACGGCCGTTACGAGAAGGTCTGCATCGGCACCACCACCTCGGCGCGAATGGTGCGCTTCACGGAGCCGCTCGGCCGGCGTTACGGGGTGGCCGCGATCTGCGGCAAGGGCGGCTTTCCCGACGAGGCGATCGCATCCATGCAGGAGCTGGGGATGGTCTACCTCGCGATCGTCGGCGGCGCCGCGGCGCTCGAGACGACGCAGATCGAGGAGATCGAAGACGTGTTCTGGGAGGAGCTGATGACCGAGTGCCTCTGGCGCTTCCGCGTCAGGGACTTCGGCCCGCTCACCGTCGGCATCGACGCCCACGGCAACTCGCTCTACCACGACGTCCAGACCCGAGCCACAACGAAGCTGGAGGAGCTCTATGCCCGTCTCTAGGCCCGACATCGGCATCACCCGCGACGGCGGCCTCACGCACGTCCTCGACAAGGGCCTCGGGCCGCGCGCCTGGGAGGACATCCTCGAGACGTGCGGCGACTACATCGACATCGTCAAGCTCGGCTGGGGAACCGCCTACGTGACGCAGGGCCTCGAGCGCAAGCTCGACGTGCTCCAGGGGAAGCCCGTCGTGATGGGCGGCACCTTCTTCGAGGTGATCTACGCCCGCGGCGCGTTCGACGACTACAAGCGGTGGCTCGCCGAGCTCGGGATCACGTATGTCGAGATCTCCGACGGCACCGTGGACATTCCGCGCGGGCGCAAGCTCGAGCTGATCGCCGACTTCGCTCGCGACTTCACCGTCCTCTCGGAGGTGGGCTCGAAGGACTCCGAGGTCGTCTTCGCGCCGTACGAGTGGGTCGAGTGGATCAAGGACGAGAAGGCGGCAGGCGCCTGGAAGGTGATCACCGAGTCCCGCGAGGGCGGCACGGCCGGCATCTTCCGCCCGTCCGGCGAGATGCGCACCGGGCTCGTCGACGAGATCGCGCACTCGATCGACTTCCACGACCTCCTCTGGGAGGCGCCGACGAAGGCGTCGCAGGCGTGGTTCATCAAGAACTTCGGCCCCGAGGTGAACCTCGGGAACATCCCGCCCGAGGAGGTCATCCCGCTCGAGACGCTCCGGCTCGGCCTGCGCGGCGACACGTTGAAGGAGGTGCTGCTCCGTGACGCCGACGCAACTCCCGCCTGACGTCGAGTCGCTGAGCGCGGAGGAGACCCTCCGTTTCTGCCTCGAGACGTTTCCGGGCAGGATCGCGCTCGCGTGCTCCTTCCAGAAGGAGGAGACGGTGCTGCTCGACATGCTGTTGGCACTCGAGCCCGCCGCGCGGGTGTTCGCGCTCGACACGCACCATCTCTTCCCCGAGACGTACGAGCTGTGGCGTGAGATGGAACGGCGCTACGGGACCACGATCGAGGTCTTCGCGGGCCCGGCTCCCGAGGAGCTCGAGGCCGTCCACGGCGATCGACTCTGGGAGCGGAAGCCCGACCTCTACCTGGCGGTCGCGAAGGTCGAGCCGCTCCAGCGGGCGCTGCTCGACCTCGACGCATGGATCACGGGGATCCGGCGCGACCAGTCGCCGACGCGCGCAAACGCGCCGAAGCTCGGGTGGGACGCCCGGCACGAGCTGTGGAAGGCGAACCCGCTCGCCGACTGGAGCGACGAGCGCTGCTGGACGTACATCCGCAAGCGCGGACTGCCGTACAACGCGCTGCACGACCGCGGCTACGAGTCGATCGGCGATACGCACTCGACGTTGCCGGGCGCCGGCCGCGAGGGCCGCTGGGCCGGCACCGACCGGACCGAGTGCGGCCTGCACGCTCCCGGCGCGCCGGCATGACGGCGACACCGTTGACGCGTACGCTCTCGCACCTCGACGAGCTCGAGGCGGAGGCGATTCACATCATGCGCGAGGTCGCGGCCGAGCGCGAGCGTCCCGTGCTGCTCTTCTCGGGCGGCAAGGACTCGATCGTGATGCTGCGCCTCGCGGAGAAGGCGTTCCGGCCCGCGAGGTTCCCGTTCCCCGTCCTGCACATCGACACGGGTCACAACTTCCCGGAGGTGATCGCCTTCCGCGACCGCAAGATCGCCGAGCTCGGCGAGCGGCTCGTGGTCGCGAGCGTGCAGGAGTCGATCGACCGGGGCCGCGTCGCCGAGGAGACGGGGCCGCGCGCGTCGCGCAACCGGTTGCAGACGACGACGCTGCTCGACGCGCTCGAGGAGCACGGCTTCGACGCCGCGATGGGCGGCGCGCGCCGCGACGAGGAGCGGTCACGCGCGAAGGAGCGCATCTTCAGCTTCCGCGACGACTTCGGCCAGTGGAACCCGCGGGCGCAGCGTCCCGAGCTGTGGAATCTCTACAACGCGCGCATCCGGAAGGGCGAGCAGATCCGGGT
>JBOGZX010000105.1:0-2370 GCA_050697615.1 Gaiellaceae bacterium | reverse complement strand
GGTTCGTCCGTCCGCCACGGAGTTCGGCAGGTTCGCCACTGCGATCGCCGGGAGATACTCGGGCCAGACGGCCGGCCTTCCCCGCGTCCGCTACTGGGAAGTCTGGAACGAGCCGAACGTGTCGCTCTACCTGATGCCGCAATACCAGGGGGGACGCGCGGTCGCGGCCGTCTGGTACCGGAAGCTGGTGAACTCGTTCTCCGACGCGGTGCACCGGGTGCACGACGACAACGTCGTGATCGCCGGTGGGCTGTCGCCGTTCTCGGTGCGGAACCGGTACGTCGACACGGCGAGCCCGCTCGGCTTCATGCGCTCGTTGCTCTGCCTGTCCGCCGGAGCGGTACCGCGGCCGACGTGCGACGACCCTGTGCGGTTCGACGCGTGGTCCGTCCACCCGTATACGTCCGGCGGGCCCACCCACCATGCGTACAACCACAACGATCTTTCGCTCGGTGACCTGCCGAAGGTGAGGCCTCTGCTTCAGGCCGCCCTACGACTCGGCCACCTGAAGTCGGCGGTGCCCGTGCAGTTCTGGGTCACCGAGTTCAGCTGGGACACGAAGCCACCGGATCCGAACGGCGTGCCGGTCGACCTCCAGGCCCGCTGGGTCGCCGAGGCCCTCTACCACGCGTGGAACGACGGCGTGAGCATGTTCACATGGTTCACGTTGCGCGACCAACCATTGAAGACGAGTGACTTCCAGTCGGGGCTCTACTTCAGGGGTCGCACCGTCGGCGCCGACAGGGCGAAGCCGACCCTGACCGCGTTCTCCTTTCCGTTTGTCGCGTACCGGCAGGCGAACGGCGTGTTCGTCTGGGGCCGCACACCGAGTAGCACCGCGGGCACGGTTGCGATCGAGGCTCGGACGGCCGGCGCGACCACGACCGTCGCATATCTGCACGCAGATCGCTACGGCATCTTCAACGGTGTTGTCAGGAAGGGCGCTACGGCAACCGACTTTCGTGCTCGGAGCGCCACACGGACGTCGCTCGAGTTCGCATTGACGCCGCCGGCGAACGAGAATCTGCCGGCGACCCCCTTCGGCGTCGGCTCGCGCAAGTAGCGGCCGATCACCGCCGCGCGCGCACGTAGATCCGGACGCCGCCGGCGTCGTAACGCTTCGCGTAGTGCGCGCGCACGTACCTGAGCACGGCCGGACGCGTGCGGAGCGTTCGCGACACGACCACGGCGCGGGCCTGCGGCAGATCGGAGGTCACCTTCCCGTCCGTCAGCGATCCCGTCTCGAAACGCAGGAGCGCGAGGTCGACGAGCGGGCCGACGACCCTGCGTCGGGCGAGGAACGAGATGATCGGGCGATCGTCGACGGTGAGCGCACCCGGCGGTGTCAGCCGCGCGAGCGCTCGCGCGGCGGCGACGTTCGACGTCGGCGCGGGAGCCCGCGCCAGGTCGACGCGATGCAGTTGCTGCACCCAGCCGCCGGCGACCGCGATCGCAAGTACGGCAGTACAGACGAGCGTCGGCAGACGGGGGAGGCGCTCGACCGCCGCGCCGAGCGTCGCGCCCGCGGCGACCGCGAGCGAGAACGGGAAGACGACGAGGTGGTTGTAGTGCAGCGGCGCCTGCACGAGCAGGAACGCGACTCCGAGCACCACCCACGTCCAGACCGGCCATGCGCGGAGCGGGCGGCGCAGGACGAAGAAGGCGACGCCGACGACCACCGCGAGGATCGCCAGCGCGTAGAAGGGCGTCCCCTGGGGAATCTGGTGGAGGATCTGCCGGTGCGGATGCGGGATCACCTGCGGCGTGCCGCGCGCCTTCGTGTGGTAGCTGACACCCTGCGCCCACAGGTCTCCGAGGGCGTGTGCATGGCCGATCGCGAGCGCGGCGACGACGGCCGCGAATCCGGCCAACGCGACGCCGATCCGGCGCCCGAGCAGCCACAACAGCGCAGGTAGCACCGTCACCGCCGTCAGCTTCACCGAGAACGCCGCCGCGAAGACGAGGCCGGCCAGCAGCGCGGCGAGCGGGCCGGCGAGGGTGGCGAGGCCGAGCGCGAGCACCGTCAACGCCAGCGCCTGCGTGTCGGCGATCACCTGGTAGCCGAACAGGTCGAGCGGCGGCGCGATCACGAGGAAGGCCGCCACCCGGAGACCGCCCGTGACTCCGCCGAAGCGGCGGCCGACGAGCCAGCCGCCGACCGTGCCGAGCAGCATCACCGCCAGGAAGCCGGAGCGGATCGCGGCGACGCCGATGCCGGTCGCGTACGAGATCGCGCGCAGCAGGTCGTAGAAGCCCGGGAACTGGGCGGCGAAGACGTCCGAGCCTAGCGCCTGGCCGTGCCGCAGCGCGTCGACGGCGGCGAGGTAGACGTCCTCGTCGTAGTTCGTCGCGCTGTGGATGGGACGCGAG
>JBOGZX010000104.1:0-1534 GCA_050697615.1 Gaiellaceae bacterium | reverse complement strand
CAGCCGCCGCAGCGAGCAATGGCAGGTCGGCAGCCAGCCGGAGCGGCGGCTCGGGCTCGGCCGCGCCGGCGGTCACCGACACGAGCGAGATCACGAGCGTCGAGAGGATCGCTCCCAGCCCGATTCCGCCGAGGATGCCGAAGAGCGCAACGAGCAGCGCCCGCAGCCGTAGGTGCGCACGGATCGTCGCCGGGGTCGCGCCCTGCGCCTCGAGATCGAACAGCTCGCCGCGGTCGTCGCGCACGTCGCCCACCACGGCGAGCACGAGGCCGACGAGCGCGAGCAGCAGCGCGATCGCCGCGGCGGCGGCGAGCGTCAGCAGTGCGCCCCGTGCAAGCGGGTCGGCATCCAGCCGATCCAGCGTCTCGGCCTGCGAGGCCACCCCGAGCTGGGTGAACGGCGCGCGGCCGAGCTCGGCGGCGGTCGCCGCTTCCTGCCGCGGCGGGACGTCGAGCCACAGCTCGTCGGTCGTACCGAGGCCGGGCGACCGGGTGTCGAGCAAGGTCGCGAGGGCGGTGCGGTCGGCGATCACCGCGTCGCCGACGACCGACGGGAACCGGTGAATCGTGCCGGCGACGCGTGCCGCCACCTGCTCGCCCTCGATCTGCAGCGGGATGACCCCGCCCGGCCCGGCCTCCGCCGCCACTCCCGGCGTCGCGAGCACGGGAAGCAGCCGCCCGTCGGTCGGCTGAGCCGGGCGGAAGGCGCCGCTCCGATCCGGCGTCAGCAGGTATCCGAGGTGAGCGGCTGCCCCGCCGAGGCCGCCCGTGCCCGTCCAGCTTGCGAACGCGCCACGGACCGGTCGCCCGTCGATGCGCGGCGCCCCGAGGCGCAGCACGCCCTTCGCGCTCGGCTGCACGCCGATGCCCGCGTTCGCCGAGAAGTGGCCGCCGTTCAGCAGGTCGAACTGGAGCTGGGCCAGCGTGGAGCGACGGAACGGCGTCCGGCCGTGCAGCGTCGCGGTCGCGCGGCCGTGGGTGTGCCCGAGCGAGACGGACTCGTAGTCGCCGAGCGGCGAGCGGAAGATCGCGCGGATGCCGATGTCGTCGCCCGTCGTCGAGACGGGCAGGCTGAAGCGGCGGCCGCGGGGCAGCGCCGTCGTCCGCAGCGTCATGCTCGTCGCCGGCGCGATCGACGCGGCCAGCTCCGGCAGCGGCCGTGCCGCGAAGTCCTTGCGCCAGCCGTCGACCCTCGCGGCGCCGCGGGCGGGCAGCCCGAGCACGGTGAAGGTCGTGCCGGAGGGGACGTTGCCCGAGAGCCGCACGACCTGCGTCGGCGAGGCGGGATACGACGATCGCGGTGCGCCGTGCAGCACAGGGACGAGCTGCGAGAGGTCCTCGGTGAGCACGAACGAGGCGGGCACGGTGTACGCGGCCTCGTCGTGCTGGCCGCGCTGCAGCGTCGAGCGGTAAGCGACGGCGAACAGGGCGAGCCCGAGGCTCGCGACGAGGAAGGTCGCCGCGACCGTCGCCTGCCCGGGGTTGCGCGCCAGCGAGGCGGCGGCGAGGCGCAGCGCGATCGGGCCGCGCCGTCC
>JBOGZX010000103.1:0-3385 GCA_050697615.1 Gaiellaceae bacterium | reverse complement strand
AACATCACGTTCTCGGATTACGAGTTCACGCTGACGTTCGCGCGCATCGACCACGAGGTCGAGGAGGGCTACGTTCCGGGGGTCGTCGTCGCACGGGTCAACATGTCGCAGCAGTTCGCGCGCGAGTTGCTCGCCGCGCTGCAGGACGCGTACTCGAAGTACACGACGGTCAAGGGCATCCAGGACCTGCCGGAGACCGACGACCACTAGCTGCTCGTAACAGACTGTTACTTGCTCGGCTGCTCGTAACAGACTGTTACTTGTTCAGCTCGCGCCAGCGTTCCGCCATCGCGATCCGCTGCATCAGCGTCGGATGGTTCTCGAGCCAGATGTAGTCCCAGCCGGCGGGGTCCGGCTGCTGCAGGCTCGTCCGCTCGAAGCCGCGGAAGAGCTCACGGGCGGCGACCGGGTCCCGGGTCGCGTTCAGGGCTCGCCAGTCGGCCTCGGCCTCGTAGCGGCGCGAGACCGCGTTCTGGATCGGCGTCGTCACGAGTGCCAGCACGGCCAGAACCAGGATCGCCAGCGGCACGTTCTCCGCCCGCCCGAGGCCGCCGCGCCTCCTCGTCGCGAGCGCGACGAGCCAGAGCGTCGGCAGCACGAGCAGTCCGGTCCAGCCGATCGCCTTCAGGATGTGGCGGCTGCGCACGTGCCCGAGCTCGTGCGCGATCACCACCCTCTGCTCGCCGCGAGAGAACCGGCCGTCGAGCAGCGTGTTCCACACCACGACGGACGTCGACGGGCCGAACCCGGACGTGAACGCGTTCACCTGGTTCGTCCACGACGAGACGTCCTGGACTCCCACCGGCGTGCCCGCGACGCCCTCGATGCGCTCGAGGTGGCGCGCCTCGGCTGCGAGCGCGGGGTTTCGGAGCGGATGCGCGGACGCCTGCGCGAGGTAGCCGCCGACGAACGCGAACGCGGCGGCGATCGCAACGATCACCGGGCCGACGATCAGCCACCAGCGGCGAAACCGCCCGGCCAGACCGACGAGCAGGACGATCCCGCCCATGACGGCGACCGCCTCGGACGCGAGGCCGGCCCACTGCGAATCCAGCCATGCCGCGACGTCGAACGGCCCGAGCCCCCAGCGATGCTGCCACCACAGCCCGGCCAGGCCGAACGGCAGCGAGACCGCCCACAGCGTCACGAGCAGCACCATTCCGGCGACGATCGCGCTGCCGATCCGTCCGAGGCCCATGCCGCGGATGCTCCTCGGCAGCCGCCAGGCGAGCACGGCGAGGGCGGCGAGCGACGCCGCCGTCCCGGCGGCCCACAGCGCCTGCTCGCCGTGCGAATAGCGGGCCGACCGTCGCAGCGCCCGATCGTCGAAGAACCGGTGCTGGTCGAAACCGGCCAGATGCAGCGACGGCACGCTCGTGCGGGTGAGCAGCCACGCTGCCACGCCCCACGCGGCCGCGACGACGGCTAGCGTCAGGACCTGCCCCATGCGGATCGCGGTTCTCTCAGACATCCACGCCAATCTTCACGCACTCGAGGCGGTGCTCGACGACGCCGCCTCGGAGCGGCCCGACGAGCTGTGGTGCCTCGGCGACGTCGTCGGCTACGGGCCCCGTCCCAACGAGTGCGTCGACCTTGTTCGCGAGCGGGCGACGCTCTCCCTCTGCGGCAACCACGACCTGGCGGTGCTCGGCACGCTCGACGTCGCCGACTTCTCCGGCGACGCGGCCGCGGCCGCACGCTGGACGCAGGGGCAGCTGGGCGGCGAGCAGCGGGCGTGGCTCGAGACGCTCGAGCCGATGGCGACCCGCGACGGCGCCGAGCTGTTCCACGGCAGCCCGCGGGACCCGGTGTGGGACTACGTGCTCGACGAGCACTCGGCCCTCGCGAGCCTGCTCGAGACCACCGCGCCGATCGTGCTCGTGGGTCACAGCCACATCGCGCTCGCCCTCTCGTGGGACGGCTCGACGGTCGAAGGCGGCCTCACCCCGGCAGGAACCGAGATCGTTCTCGGCGGGGCCCGGCAGCTGCTGAATCCCGGCTCGGTCGGCCAGCCGCGCGACGGCGACGCCCGGGCCTCCTGGCTGCTGATTGACATGGACGAAGGGCGGGCAACGTTTCGACGGGTTCAGTATCCAATCGATGAGACGCAGTCCGAGATCCAGGCGCACGGGTTGCCGGCGACGCTCGCGTACCGGCTCGCGCTCGGCGTCTGACGTCCGGCCGGCGGAGGGGGGATTCGAACGAGGTCCCGCATCACAGCCGTGCTCCTGCTCGCCGTCTCCGTCGGCCTGCTCGCCGGCTGCGGCGGTGAGGCCGCTCCGCGCCTCGCGCACGCCGACGCCGCACCGCTCCTGGCGCTGAGCAGGCGCATCGCCGGCGAAGGCCCCTGCGCCCAGGCACGCGACATCGAGACGCTGCGGCGGCGGACCGTCGCGCTCGTGAATGCGAAGCACGTGCCGGCGGCGCTGCAGGATCCCCTGATGAGCGGCGTCAACGCACTCGCCGAGGAACTGCCGCCGTGCCTGCCCAGGATCCCCTCGGCTCCGGTCACCGCCGCGCCGGTGACGACGGCGCCCACCGTGAAGGCGGCTCCGGCCCCGAAACACGGGCCGGGCGGCCACGGCCACGGCCACCACCACGGACACGGGCATCGGAGATGAGCGAAGCGGGAACGAGCTCGTACCGGATCGAGGGGGAGCTCGGACGAGGGGGCATGGCGGTCGTCCACGCCGGGTGGCACGAGCAGCTCGCGCGGCCGGTGGCGCTGAAGGTGCTTGCGGAGCATCTCGCGGGCAACGAGGAGTTCCGCACTCGGTTCCTGCGGGAGGCGCGAATCGCGGCACGGCTGCACCATCCGAACCTCGTCCGCACGTACGACGTGACCGAGATGGCGGGCCTGCCGTGCATCGTCATGGAGCTGATCCAGGGCGGCACCCTCGAGCGTGGCCGGCTGTCGCACGAGGAGGCGGCGCAGGTGGCGGAAGGCCTCGCCCACGCGCACGCGAACGGAATCGTCCATCGGGATCTCAAGCCGTCAAACCTCCTGCGTGCGGCCGAAGGCACGGTCAAGATCGCCGACTTCGGCATTGCGCGGGCGACCGAGGAGACGATGGTGACCCAGGCGGGCACGGTGCTCGGAACCCTGCGCTACCTCGCCCCGGAGCAGGCCGCCGGCGACCCCGTCGGCCCGGAGGCCGACGTCTTCTCGCTCGGCGTCGTCCTCGACGAGCTGCTCGACCGGCAGTCGCCCGCCGACCGGGTGCTGATCGCGCGCTGCCTGTCACACGAGCCCGAGCTGCGCCCCGGCGCCGGCGAAGTCGCGGCCGAGCTTCGCGGCGGCACTGCGACGGGGGTGACGCGCATCCTCGCCCCGCGCCGCGGCCGGCGGCGCCTGCTCGTGCCGCTCGCGCTCGCGACGGCAGCC
>JBOGZX010000102.1:0-16273 GCA_050697615.1 Gaiellaceae bacterium | reverse complement strand
TACCTCAGCGTCTACTTCAAGCGGAACCGTGCCGAGTACTACGACCGCCTCATGGCGATCAGGAACTCGGGCGAATGGGAGGCCTGGCTGCGCTTCTTCCTCACCGGCGTCGCGCAGACCGCCGAGGAGGCCACGGCGACCGCCCGGGCGATTCTCGAGCTCCGTGAGGAGCACCGGCACCGAATCCAGGAGCAGACGGCCGGCGTGAACAGTCTGCGGCTGCTCGACCTCCTCTTCGAGAGACCGCTCGTTCACGTGAACCTCGTGAAGGACAGCCTCGGCATCTCCTTCGTCACGGCGAACAAGCTCGTCGAGCAGCTCGAGGGGCTCGGCATGGTCGAAGAGATCACCGGCAGGAAGCGCGACCGGATCTTCAGCTACACGCCCTACGTCGCTCTCTTTCAGGACGAGCCGCCCGGCGCCGAGGACGGAGACGTTCAGGAGACGGAGGCCGACGTCGGCTGAGGTGGCAGTCGGCCCGTTTCGCGCGCCCAACGTTCGATGACGGTCCATTGCCACACCGCGGGCGGCCGAGCGTCCCGAGCGGCTTCGGGAAGCCGGCGCTCGAGGCGAGAACGTTCACCCGCTGCGGGGAGATCGATAGCCGGCGAGCGATGTCGACCGCGATCCCGAGCTCGGTCTCGTCATCGAGCCTACGGTTCGACGGTAGCGACCGCCGACATCCGCTGACGACCGCTGGCGCATGTTCCTGCCAGCACGCACTGGCGACGGCCGGCCAGCAAGCCGAATAGCACGCCGAGCAGAAGCGCGGCACGCTTGCGACCAGCAACGTCAATACCGGCCCACCCAAGCGCTGGAACCTGCGCGCAGCGCGGGCCGAGCGTATGGTTCGGTGCTCGATGCTCTGTCCCGGCTGCGGCACCGAGAACCCAGCGGGCAAGAAGTTCTGCAGCGAGTGCGGAACCGGCCTGACGGCGGCGTGCGCCTCGTGCGGCGCCGCGCTCCCGGACGGCGTCAAGTTCTGCGGCGAGTGCGGGAGCGCCGTGGCGGCTCCCGCGGAACGTGTCCAGCCGGCAGCCGAGCGACGACTGGTCTCGGTGCTGTTCGCGGACCTGGTCGGCTTCACGCGCCTGTCGGAGGCGCGGGATGCGGAGGAGGTGCGAGAGCTTCTCTCGCGCTACTTCGAGACCTGCCGCCGGCTGATCGAGCTCTACGGCGGGACAGTCGAGAAGTTCATCGGAGACGCCGTGATGGCGGTGTGGGGAGCACCGGCCGCGACGGAGGACGACGCCGAGCGCGCGGTGCGCGCGGCGCTCGACCTGGTGGCGGCGGTGTCGACGCTCGGCGACGAGATCGGCGTGCCCGTGCTGCGCGCTCGGGCCGGCGTCGTCACCGGCGAGGCGGCGGTCAGCGTCGGGGCGCGGGGCCAGGGGATGGTCGCGGGCGATCTCGTCAACACTGCGTCGCGCGTCCAGACGGCAGCCGAGGCCGGTACGGTGCTCGTCGGGGACGCGACCCGCCGAGCGACGGAGCAGTCGGTGGTCTACGAGGACGCCGGCACCCATGAGCTGAAGGGGAAGGAGGAGCCGGTCGCGCTCGCCCGCGCGCTGCGCGTCGTATCCGGGGCGCGCGGGACGCTCAAGTCGCACGGGCTCGAGGCGCCGTTCGTCGGTCGCGACCGTGAGCTCCGGCAGATCAAGGACCTCTTCCACACGTGCGCCGAGAGTGGCCGGGCGCACCTCGTTTCGGTCACAGGCATCGCCGGGATCGGCAAGTCACGTCTCGCGTGGGAGTTCTACAAGTACTTCGACGGCCTGCCGCAGCTGACGTACTGGCACCGTGGGCGCTGCCTCTCGTACGGCGAGGGCGTGACCTACTGGGCGCTCGCCGACATGGTGCGGATGCGCTGCCGCATCGGCGAGGACGACGCGCCCGGTCTCGCGCTCGAGAAGCTGCGGGCGACGCTGGAGGAGCACGTCCTCGATGCCGACGAGCGCGCGTTCGTCGAGCCGCGGCTCGCGCAGCTGCTCGCCCTCGCCGAGCACGCCGCGCGCGACCGGCAGGACCTGTTCGCCGCCTGGCGCCTGTTCTTCGAACGGCTCGCCGACACATACCCGACCGTGCTCGCGTTCGAAGACCTGCAATGGGCGGACTCGAGCCTGCTCGACTTCATCGAATACCTGCTCGAATGGTCGCGCAACTCGCCGCTCTACGTGGTCACGCTCTCGCGGCCGGAGCTCCTCGAGCGCCGACCGACGTGGGGCGCCGGCCACCGCAACTTCACCTCCCTCTACCTCGAGCCGCTCGACCGCGACGCGATGGAGCAACTGCTGGACGGCCTCGTTCCCGGGCTCCCCGACGCGACGCGGCGCCAGATCCTCGAGCGCGCCGAGGGCGTCCCCCTGTACGCCGTGGAGACCGTACGCATGCTGGTCGATCGCAGGCTGATCGCCGCGAGAGGAAGCACGTACCAGCCGGTCGGGGAGATCGGCGAGCTCGACGTGCCGGAGACGCTGCACGCGCTGATCGCCGCACGGCTCGACGGCCTTCCGCCGGAGGAGCGGCGCCTGCTCCAGGACGGCGCCGTCCTCGGCAAGAGCTTCACGCGCGACGCTCTCGCGGCACTGGCCGAGGAGGACGACCAGCTCGACCTGCTGCTCGGCTCGCTCGTCCGCAAGGAGGTGCTCGGCCTGCAGGCGGACGCGCGCTCGCCCGAGCACGGGCAGTACGCGTTCCTCCAGGACCTCGTCCGCCACGTCGCCTACGAGTCGCTCTCCAAGCGGGAGCGACGAGCGCGCCACCTCGCGGCTGCCTCCCATCTCGAGCGCGCCTTCGCCGGGGACGACGAGGTGGTGGAGGTGATCGCCGCGCACCTGCTCGATGCCTACGCGGCGGCGCCCGACGACGAGCTGAGGGCACGGGCGCGCGACGCGGTCGTCCTGGCGGCGGCCCGCGCGCAGTCGCTCGCCGCGTCCGGAGAGGCGCAGCGGTACCTGATGCAGGCCGCCGAGTTGGCCGACGACCCACTGGAGCAGGCACGGCTCCTCTACGAGGCCGGGGACGCCGCCCAGGGCTCGGCCGACCTCCAGGCCGCCGAGCGTCTGTTCGGGGAGTCGGTCGCGCTCTACGAGTCGGCCGGCGAGAGCCATCCCGCCGCGCGGGTCGCGGCGCGCCTCGCCTATGTCGTCCGTTGGCAGGGGCGGTTCGGCGAGTCGATCGCCATGATCGAGCAAGCCTACGATCTGCTCAAGGACGACGAGCCGGACGAGGATCTCGCGATGCTCACGATGCGCCTCGCCGGCGGCTACCTCTTCTCCGGGGACGACCGCGCGGCCGCGCTGGTCGACCGGGCGATCGAGCTCGGGGAATCGCTGGGCGCTGCCGAGGTGCTGGCCGGCGCCTTCGTGGGGCGCGCGCAACTCGCGCGCGTGGCGGGTCACGCGCACGTGGCGACGGCGTACCTGCGCGGGGGACTCGCGATCGCCGAGGAGCACGGCGTGCCCGACCAGGCGATGACGATCCTGTTCAACCTGTCGGACCAGTGCTTCCACGCCGACCGCTACGCGGACGCGCTCGGCCACCTCGAATCGGCGCTCACGTTGACCAGGCGTCGCGGGAACCGCCCGCACGAACGGGCGACGCTTGCCGAGTCGACGTACCCGCTCTACATGCTCGGCCGCTGGGACGAGTGCCTTGCGACGGCCGCCGAGATCCCCGAGGACCGTCTGAACGAGAGCGTGACGCTGAGTCTGCTCAGCTCGGTCGTGGAGATCCACAGCGCGCGCGGCAACGCGCCAGAGGCGCGGCGCCTTCTGGGGCTCTACCCGGCCGACTCGCCGGACGTGCAGGAGCGCACGGCGGTTGCCGCGGCCGACACCGCCGTCCTGCACGCCGAGGGCCGACTCGAGGAGGCCTTGGCGGCCGGCCTGAAGACGCTCGAGCAGTACGGCGGGAGCGCGGGGCTCTCCTACCAGCAGGCGAAGCAGGCGTTCTGGCACGCGGCCGAGGCCGGGCTCGCGCTCGGCCGGACGTCCGACGTCGAGAGCCTGCTGGCGCGCGTCGACACCGCGGCGCCGGGTCAGCGGCCGCCGTTCATGGAGGCGCAGGTGCTGCGCGTGCGTGGGCGGCTCGAGGCAAGCCCCGGGCGCTTCGAAGCGGCAGCGCAGCGGTTCGGCGAGCTCGAGATGCCGTTCTGGGAGGCGGTCGCGCAAATCGAGAGAGCCGAGGTAGCGGGCGAGGCGATCCCGGCGGGTGCCCTCGACACGCTCGAGCGGCTCGGCGCGACCGCGTGGCTCGCACGGCAGCACGCCGGGGCGTCAGCCGTCCTGACCGGTTAGCGCTGCGGTCGCATCGCCGACCCCGTGGCCGATCGTCCCGGGACGACCCCCGAAGCCGAAGTCTTCGTCGCAGCCAAACCGCAGCAACGTCGGGCTGGTGCTGTTCCCGGTCTGCGTGCCCGACACGCTCCGCGGCGCGCGTCACACGATCAGCGGAGGCAAGGAGGTCGAGACAAGGGGCTGCCGGCAAGGTCGACCCGTCCCCATAGTCAGCTACGGCTCCGCGCGTGCCGTTCCGATCCGCCATGCGGCTTCGAACACGGCTTTTGGAACAGCGCGGCGCAACGCGGCGACATCTTCGGCGAATGCAGCGCGCTCGTGTGAGTCGAGCGCGCTCTGCCACTCCGACCGGCTGGCCTCGGCGAGCAGTCGCACCGCGCCGCGCTGGTCACCTTGAACGGTCGCGACCCATGCGAGCCCCTGCAACGCAGCTGCGGCCGTCCCGTAGTCGCCGAGTGGCTGCGCCTCGTTCAGGGCGCGCCGGTAGGCCCCGTACGCAGCCCTCGTATTCCCGCACGCCCTGTGCGCCCTGCCGAGCATTCGCCCCCGGATGAACGCGGCTTCGCCGCCGAATCCGGCCGCCTCCTGGTCGGTGACCGCGTCCTCATACGCCGCAACCGCATCGACGAGGTCACCGCGAGCCTCGTGCACCTCGCCGACTGCCACCAGCGCGTGCCCAACGCCACACAGATCGTTCGGATTGCTGCGCCTCAACTCGAGCGCACGTTGTGCATAGGCCTCGGCAAGGTCGAGCTCACCGAGCCTGATGGAGAGATGCGCAAGGTCGGCGTCGAGCCCGGCGACGATGTCAGTCGCCAGTTCGTCCTCGGCGGTGCGGCGCGCCAGCTTCTTGAGCCCGACCGCGCGGTGAAAGTCACCGCTGACGCGTGCCAGCTCGCTGGCTGCGATCTGTCCCTCCATCTCCCAAGCGGGCGTCAGGTCGCCCGGGAGAGCGAGGATCGCGTCCGCCCAGGCATCCGCCTCGCGTTGACGGCCGCGAATGACCCAGTAGAACCAGGTCGCCGTTATCAACCGCACAGCCGCTTCCTTCGCGCCCGTTCCGATCGCGTGCTCGAAAGCCGACGCGAGCTGCTCGGCCCGATCGGCGACCGCGGCGAACGCCGCGGGATCGAAGTTACGCAGATCCGAAGCCCAGCTTTCCGCGAACGCCAACGTCTCCTGGAGTGTCTGGTCGTCCAGGCAGTTCGCCGAGCTGAGCGGATCGGCGTTCCTCGTTGCTTCCCCGGCGAGCGTCGAATCCTGGCGAAGAATCGCCCGCTCGAGGTTCCGCAGCTCGCTCCCCGGCTCGAGGCCGAGCTCCCCGAGCTGAGCGTGGCCCTCGCGGTAGGCAGCCAGGGCCTCTGCCTGGCGCCCGGACCGGTAGAGGGCGAGCATGAGTTGCGAGCGGAGCGATTCACGGAGGGGCAGCGCCGAGACCAGCGACGTGAGCTCGCCGAGGATCTGGTCGTGGTGGCCCAGGTCGAGCTCGGCGGCAAACCGACGTTCGAGCGCCGCCAGACGCTCCTCCTCGAGTCGCGCCGCGACGGCGCGCAACGTCGCCGAATCGGCTGCACCGTCGAGCGCCGGGCCGCGCCAGAGAGCGAGCGCCTCCAACAGCTCCGCGCGTGTCTGCTCCGACGAACCGCCGTTTACGCGGCCGACCATCTGCTCGAACAGCAACGCATCGACCTGCTCTTCGTCGACGCACAGTCGATAACCGCCCCTCTGCGTCTCGATCGCGTCGGCGCCGAGCGCCTTCCGCAGCTCCGAGATGTACACGTGAAGTGCGTGCCGGGCCTGGTCCGGTGCCTCCTCGTCCCAGATCCCGTCGATCAGCTCGACGCTCGAGACACACTCGCCGGCGCGGAGCGCGAGCATGCTCAGCATCCCGAGCCGCTGCGCGCCGGTAACCGCGACTCGCCGCCCGCCGCGGTGAGCGCTCACATGCCCGAGCAGCCGAACGCTGACAGGGTCTGCCGCCATTTCCTTCTCCGCGGACTGTAATCGAGCTTCGTTCGAAGAGCTACTGCACGGCGTTCATGCGCGGACTTGAGCTTCGGTTGAGAGTCGACTGAGCGCTGCGGCGCGAGACTTGCCCGAAGGTCTTCGCGAGACGACAGCGGAGGAACATGGGGCCGCTCGATGGAGGATCGGCGTGTCGATTTCCGACTCACGGTGGACAACCAGGAGGTGCGTGATGGGAAGAAGAGGCACCAGGCCGGCGCTCGTGTTGGCGGTTGCGGCGGCGTTACTGAGCGTCCCGGTCGCACAGGCGACCCCGCCGACGATCGTTCCGGCGCCCTCGTTCGACTTCACGGATACGACGAGTTGCGGGTTCGACGTCCATATCCATTACACGGCCAATCACGAGACCGCGAAGATCTTCAGCAACGGGACGATCATCGTGACAGGGCCACTGGCGGCGACGTTCTCGGCCGACAACGGCAAGAGCGTCACGCTCAACATCCGCGGCCCGGCGACGATCAAGGGCGAGTCGGCCATCGGCCACGGCGTCGGCGCGGGGCTCACTCTGCTGCCCGACGGCCAGACGACGCTCGCCTACAACGCGGCGGGGGCGGTGGACATCTCGGGACCGGTCGGGGTTCTCGTCCACGGCCACATGCTGCTCGACATCTGCGCCGCGCTCGCATCCTGAGACGCAACTGGACGGCGCCGCGCGTTCGACGATCGCAGCACATCCCCGAGGGGCGCACCGCGTGGGGTCCGCCCCCGGGGATGTGACGTGGGCGCAGCGGCTTCGAAGGCGGCGAGCGCTCGGCAGGACGTGGCTGCAGGTGACGACGCGGAACCGCGGCACTCGCCGCGCTGCGGGGAGGCGAACAGACGTGCGTCATCGATCCACGGCACACTGCTCGACGTATGCGCGTGCTCGCTGTCGCAGTCGCCGCCTCGCTCGTCGCCACATCGGCGGCCTTCGGAGCCTCCTCGTCGCCGGTCGCACCGATCACGAAGGCCGAGGGCCACGCGATCCTTCAGGCGAAGGAATGGCACCGCGGTTGCCCGGTGGTGTTCTCACAACTCCGCGTACTCACGGTCCGCTACCACGGCTTCGACCGGCGCACGCACCGGGGCAGGCTCGTCGTCAACGCACGGTTCGCGGCGAAGCTGCAGACGGTGTTCGCGAAGCTCTACGCGATGCGCTTCCCGATCCACCACATGCAGTTCGGCGACACGTACGGATCGCTGAGGGACCTCCCCGGGGACGGCGACTTCACCGCGTCGTTCGAGTGCCGCGAGGCGTCCGCGTCACCGTGCACCGGCGCGACCACGAACAGGACCACCGGCTCGTGGTCGATGCATGCCTACGGCGAGGCGATCGATCTCAATCCCGTGGAGAATCCCTACGTCGGCTGCGGCATGACACGCGACAAGACCGCGCTCTCGTATCTCAAACGTTCGAACGTGCGGCGCGGAATGGTGACTCCGGCGGTGATCGCGGCGTTCGCGTCGATCGGCTGGGGGTGGGGTGGTTCGTGGTTCGGGTCGACGAAGGACTACATGCACTTCTCGGCCAACGGGCACTGACAGCTTTCCGGGCTCAGCAGCCGAGCGTGTGTACGTCGCGCTTCGTGACCCCTTTCGGACGCGGGCCCGCGTAAGCGATCGTCAGCCGTTCGTAGGTGCGCGCCCTGCCGCACCCGCGGAGATGGTCGGCTGTCACCGTCACCGGGTAGGTATGGAAGTGCCCGGCCGCGCAGCTGGGCGTGCAGTCGTTCGCGCTCACCGCGCCGGTTGCGGTGGCGGTTCCGGTGCCCCATGCACGCCAGTGCACGCGGACGAGCCCGTAGTTCGCGTCGGCGCAGGCGAGCACGAGGCTCTTCGGCGCGCTGACGAGTGGCCCGCACGCGTCGATCCAGGCGGTGCTGCCCGGCGGGGTGCAGCCGACGCGGAGATCGGCGAGCACGGACCTCGGGGCGGTGTTGCATCCGAGCGACGAGCCGAACTCGAGGACCCACCAGGTCGAGTGGCTCTCGTGGAGCACGAGCTCGGACGGACCGGCGCTCGCGGAGTTGAGCCGAACGAGGGCGTAGCGGCGGTCGAGCGTCGACACGTCGATCGAGAGGATCCTGTTGTCCTTCGCGGCGGGCGATCCCGGTTCGTGGACGTAGCCCTTGAAGGCGGCGGCAATCGCGGCGCGCTCGGTGCCGTTCGGCGCGCGCTCTGCGGACGCCGACCCTGCGACGAGGACCGCGGCCGCCACGACGGCGATGAGCATCCGGGTCACTCCGCCGATGATCGCAGACCGAAGAACCGAGACCGAAGAACCGAGACATGCAGCGAGTGCACGTACGCTTGCGGTATGCCGAGCCTCGATATCCCCACCTATAACAGCTGAGCCATCGATCACGCCGAGCGTGTCTCGGTGGCGCTGAAAAAGCAAGAGCTGTGGAACCACCTGCGCGACGCCGAGGCTGCGCCGCCTCAGCCGCGTCCGCTGCGCCGGCGCCGGCTCTGGTTCGTCCGTGGAGCCGCAGGCACTCCCGCGCCCTGAACTGAGGTCCTCAGACCGACCTCGTCTGGGCTGAGCGGGAGGACGTCCGGCCGCGTTGCGGAGCCGCGTTAACGAATGGCGAAGACGGTCGATCGACGGGCGCCCGGCCGCGTGACGCGGCTACGGTGAGCTGTCGTGCGTCTCAGCCGCCGAGTTGCTGGTCTCAAGGTGCCGGCTCGCATCGCCGCGATCTTCTGGGCGCTCAAGCTCCTTACGACGGCGTTCGGCGAGTCGACCTCCGACTATCTCGTTCACAACGTCAACCCGTACCTCGCGGTGGTCTGTGGGTTCGTCGTCTTCGTGATCGCGATGACGCTTCAGCTCCGCGCCGACCGCTACATCCCGTGGGTCTACTGGCTGGCCGTCGCGATGGTCGCGGTCTTCGGGACGATGGCCGCCGACGTGCTGCACGTCGAGTTTGGGGTGCCCTACGTCGCCTCGACCATCCTCTTCGCGGTTCTGCTGGTGGCCGTGTTCTGGATCTGGTCGCGGGTCGAGCCGACCCTGTCGATCCACAGCATCACGACGCTGCGGCGCGAGGTCTTCTACTGGGCGGCCGTGCTCGCGACCTTCGCCATGGGCACCGCGCTCGGCGACCTCGCCGCCTACACGCTCAAGCTCGGCTTCTTGTCCGCCGGAGTCGTGTTCGCCGTGCTGTTCGCCCTTCCGGGCCTCGCGTACGTCGGGCTTCGCGTCAACGCCGTCCTCGCTTTCTGGGCCTCCTACGTCATGACCCGTCCGCTCGGCGCGTCGTTCGCCGACTGGACGGGGAAGAGCCGCCACGCCGGAGGCATCGGCATCGGCGACGGCGTAACGGCGTTCGTCCTCGCGGCGCTGATCGTCGCGGGCGTCGCGTACCTCACGATCAGTCGCGCCGATCAGGTCGAGACGGCGCCCGGCGGCGACTTCGAGCCGGCGCTCCCTGCAACGAAGCAGTACTAGGCCGGGGCGGTAGGTCGCCGGGAGCGGCTCCAGCTCGACCACAGCCGAGCCGCGAAGCCGAGAGCGACAATCGCGAGAACCAGAAGAATCCACTCGACGGGGGCGGCTGCGCTGGCGGAGTGGACCTGTCCGCCGACGCCGGGCGGGAGCGGCCCGAGAGGATTGGGCGGCCGTGACGTGCGAAGCGTCAGCTTGGGTTCTCCGGTGAGGAGTAAGACCGCTGCGACGACGAGTGCGACCGCTGCGACGGCCGTGAACGCGATCAGGGAGGGCGGCTTGCGGGGCGCCGCCGGGCCGGGCGATCCGGGGATGATCCCTCGCTCGGCTGCCCACGCGGCGGCGAAAGACGGAGGATCGAACGCGCCGCTTCCGAGGAGCTCCTCGGCGGAGACGCCCTCGGCCTCGGCTTCCGAGAGGTCCGAGGCGAGGTCTGTCGCCATTTCCTCGGCGAGCGGGTCGGGTACACCGAGGCGCCTCCACTCGCGACGGCACTGCTCGACGAAATCACTCATGGAGCCACCTCGATCTTGACGGGGGCAAGCACTGCATCCACGGCATCGCGCGCGGCTCGCCACTCGGACACTCCCAGCGCAAGTGCCGCCCGGCCGGTGCTGGAGGGCCGGTAGTACTTCCGCGGCGGCCCCCCGTCACTGGCGGCCCGGTAGGTCTCGACCAGGCCGTCGCGCTCCAGGCGTCCCAGCAGCGGATAGATGGAGCCCTCGCCGACGATCGACAGTCCGCGGGCGCGAAGCCGCCTGGTCATCTCGTAGCCGTAGGCAGGGCCTTCGTCCATCACCGCCAGCAGGCAAAGATCGAGCACCCCGCGGAGTAGCTGGCTGCGTCGACTCTCACTTGCCATGCAGCGCATGATAGCTCGAATTGACTTGTTCCGCAAGGTACTGCTCGGACGACCAACCCGCCGCCCCGTTTCACTCGTACATCGTCGCCGCCCGTCCCGTGGATGCGTGCGCCCGCGCCCCCCGAACGGGAGGCGCGGGTCGTGCTACGGCGCGAGGATCTCGTGCACCTCGAACTCTTTGACGTCGGGCGGACCCTGCGACTCGACTCCCGCTGCCGCCATCCCCTCGGCGATCCGCGCCGAGAAGGCGTCGAAGTCGGCTCGGGTCTCCCAGAAGTCGATGATTCCCCAGCCTCCGTCGATCGGGCCGGACGCGTGGAAGAGCAGTCCCTTCGGCGGCGTCCGGTCCGGATTGATGTGGTCGTGCCCCTGGTCGAACTGCTCCTGGGTGATCCCCGACAACTTGATGCGGATGCCAATCGCCATCGCGCCTACCTTCCTTTCGGTCGTTGTCGCTCGTTGGACGCACTCGCGGAGTCTCCCACCTCCGTCCCGGCATGTCACGCGGTGTGGTTACGGAAGAGAGGCGCCGCTCTCGCCGGCGGAGACGGCGTCGATCGTTCAGTCTCCGGCGAGCAGCCGGTCGACCGCGCGCTCCAGCTCGTCGAGCCGGACGACGCCGACATCGCGCACGATGCCGTGCTCGTCGACCAGGACGTTCGTCGGCACGCCGCGGATGCCGAGCCGCCGCGCGTACTCGGCCGTGTCGTCGAGCAGGATCGTGCCGGCGATCCCCCACATCTCGCAGAAGCGCTCCACCTCAGGCTGCGGGTCGGAGCCCTCCCAGATGTCGACCAGGATCACGTCGAGGCCCGACCGGGCCTCCTCGCGTCGCCGCAGCTCCTCCAGGAACGGCGCCTCCGCGTTGCACGGCCCTCACCAGCTCGCGAAGAAGTTGACGATGTACTTGCGCTCCGACCACTCGACGCTGCTCCTCCGCTCCTGCGTGCGGAAGTCGATCAGCGAGAACTCGGGCAGCGGCTTCCCGACGAGCGGGTGCACGGGAGCGACCGCCGGCCGCGGCGGCGCGCCGGCGAGCAGGTCCTCGACGATCGAGAGCGTCCCGGCACCGGCGTCCGCGACCAGCACGCGCCCGCTCGAGGGATCGACCACCACGCCGCCCGGGCCGTCGCCGACCGGCATCTGCGACCACTGCGCGCCGTCGGCGACGCCGACCACGCTCACGGTTCCGGCACCGCGGTTCGTCACGTAGATCCGGTCGTGGGCCGGCGCCACCGTGAGGCCGACCGGCGCCCGGCCGACCGTCAGCTCCTCGAGCACGCTGTACGTATCGAGCGACACGCGGCTGACCGTGCCGGCGAGGGAGTTGACGATGAACGCCTCGCCGCGCTCGGGCACCACGCCGATCGCACACGCGCCCGGGCCGAGCTCGCATCGTCCGACGGCCTCCCAGCTCCGCGTGTCGACGAAGATCGCCGACGCCGCGATGAAATTGACGCAGACGACGAGATTCCGGCCGGGGTCGACACCGATCGCGCCGGCGCCGACCTCGGCCTCGACCGTCGCGATCGTGTCGAGCGTGTCGAGGTCGATCACGCTCATCGACGAGCCGAGGGAGTTGCCGCAGTAGATGCGCCGCGCGTCGTGGTCGGCGGCCAGTCCGGACGGGTACAGGCCGACGGCGACGGTCGACTCGAGCTCGAGCGTCTCCGCGCTCACCACCGAGAGCGAGTCGGAGTGCGCGTCGGCGGTGAAGATCCGGTCGGTCGCCGTGTCGAAGACGAGGTCGATCGGCTCGCTGCCGACCGCGACCTTCGCGAGCACGCGATGCTCGTCGAGATCGACGACGGCAACATGGTCTTCGCGCGAGCAGGCAACATACGCCCGGCCGCGACCGGCGTCGACCGCGACGCCCTCCGGATCGAGGCCGACCGGGATCTCGGCGACCGTCCGGCACGGCGCGACGGCATCGATGCTGCACGCAGCACCGATCGGATAGACCGCGACCTCGTCGTCCATCGCACTCGCCATCGAGCACAACGTTATTGGAGAGGCGCGCGCGCCGCTACGGCGGCGGAGCGTGATTGAATCGCGGCGGCGACGAGAGGAGACGGCGAATGGCGATCACGGTGCGGACACTGCAGAACTTCGTCGGCGGCGACTGGGTCGCGTCGACCGGCGAGCGCAGCCGGGAGATCGTCTCCCCGGTCACGGGGGAGACGATCGCAGAGGCACCCGACGCGAGCCGCGACGACGTCGAGCACGCGGTCGCGGCGGCCCGCGCCGCACAGCCCGCCTGGGCAGCCGCATCGGCGTGGGAGCGGGCGCGCGTCTGCCGCCGGATCGCAGACGTCATCGACGAGCGGCGCGAGGAGTTCGCGCGCGAGTTGTCGCTCGAGCAGGGAAAGCCGTTTGCCACCGAGGCGCTCGCAGACATCGACGAGACGGCCGAGAACTTCCGCATCGCCGCCGAGGACGTCAAGCGGCTCGAGAGCTCGATCATCCCGTCGCAGGACACGAACAAGCGGATCCTCACCTTCCGCCGGGCGAACGGCGTCTACGCCGGAATCACGCCGTGGAACTTCCCGACGCTGATCCCGGTCGAGCTGATCGCCCCCGGAATCGCGGCCGGCAACACGATCGTGATGAAGCCGTCCGAGTGGACGCCGGTCGCGATGGCCAACTTCGTACAGATCATGGCCGACGCGGGGCTGCCGGACGGCGTCGTCAACGTCGTCTACGGCGGCGGCGAGGCGGGCGAGCTGCTCGTGACGCACCCCGGCATCGACTGCGTCGGCTTCGTCGGCTCCCATGCCACCGGCGAGAAGATCGTGCGCGCGGCGGGGCTGAAGCGCTCGCTGATCGAGGCCAGCGGCAACGGTCCGGTGATCGTGTGCGAGGACGCGGATCTCCGCCGTGCGGCCGAGGGGGCCGTCTTCGGCGGCTTCTTCTGCGCGGGCCAGGTGTGCTGCGCGACCGAGCGCGTGCTGGTGCACGAGGCCGTCTACGACGCCTTCTGCGACGAGGTGCTGCGCGCGGCCGCGGACTGGAAGCTCGGCGATCCGTTCGACGACGCGACGCGCGTCGGCCCGATGAACAACGCGCCCACGGCGGGCAAGATGGACGCACACCTCGAAGACGCGGTCGCGAAGGGCGCGTCGGTCGTGCTCGGCGGCGGCCGGGCGAGCGGCTGGCCGACCGATCTCTACTACGAGCCGACGGTGATCGCCGACGTTGGAGTCGACACCCTGATCAACCGCGAGGAGACCTTCGGGCCGATCGTGCCGCTGATCCGCGTTCGCTCGGACGACGAGGCGCTCGCGGTCGCGAACGACTCCCACCTCGGGCTGCAGGCGGCGGTCTACACGTCGAGCCTGAGCCGGGCGTTCCGGTACGCCGACAGCCTGCAGGTGGGCAACGTCGTCGTCAACGACTCGACCGACTACTGGGAGGCGCACGAGCCGTTCGGCGGCGCATCCGGAACGCGGAGCGGCTGGGGTCGGATCGGCGGGCGTTACACGATGCTCGACATGACCGACCTGCGGACGGTCGTGCTGGACGTCGCCGGCCTCGACTGATCCTCAGCGTCCGTGCCCGGCGAGCGCAGCGGCAAACGCGGCGTATGTCTCGTCGTTGAAGAGGACGAACCGCACGCGCTCGATCCCGGGCAGCTCCTCGAGCATCCCGGCGACGGTTGCGATCGCGATCGGTGCGGCGAGATCGACGGGAAACCCGTAGACGCCGGTCGAGATGGAGGGAAACGCGACGGTTCGCGCCCCGAGCTGCGCGGCGAGCTCGAGCGCGCTTCGGTAGCACGAGCCGAGGAGTGCCGGCTCGTCGTGCTCCCCGCCCCGCCACACGGGCCCGACCGTGTGGATGACGTGGCGAGCCCGCAGGCGCCCCGCACGCGTGGCCTTCGCCTCCCCCGTCCGGCAGCCGCCGAGCGCCAGGCACTCGGCGAGGATCTCGGGGCCGCCTGCGCGGTGGATCGCCCCGTCGACGCCGCCCCCGCCGCGCAAGCTCTCGTTCGCCGCATTGACGATCGCGTCGACCTCCTCGAGCGTGATGTCACCCTGCGCGAGCTCGATGCGCGGCGGCGCCGTCACCGCACGACTGTAGGCGACCGGTTCGGCATCCGGGCCCCCACGGGCGGCGCCCGCGGTGGTCCGGATGCCGTTCCGCCGGGTCAGGCCTCGAGCAGCCGCTCGAAGAACGAGCGGTACTGCGTCAGCGCGACCCGCAGGTCTTCGGTCGAGACGTCTTCCTGCCCGTCCCAGCGCCGCTCGAGATCGGCGCGCGTCTCCGAGAACTGCGATGCGAGACGCTGCATCAGGTCGGCGACCAGGCTGTCCGCCTGCTCGACCGCGTCGCGCGGCCGGTCGACGAACTCGCCCTGCACCTGCTTCCACTCGCCGCGGAAGCGGTCCGTTTCTTCGGGTGCGAAGAGCGGCGCCGTGGTCGCGTCGACTGCGCCAGCCCGGTCGCGCCCGGTCCCGTCGTCCTGGCCCTGGGCCGCTCCGGCCTGCGCCAGATCGGCGGTCGTGAACTCGCGGTCGGCCTCCATCAGTTGGCCCCCCTTCTCGAGGTCGAGGTCGAGGTGGCACGCGACCCGTCGTCGCGTCCTACCTCCGCCCGGTCGCGGGCGACCGGCTGGTCGGCGGCGTCGTCCCCGAGCAGCTCGTCGAAGAGCGCGCGGTAGTCCTGCATTGCCCGCCGCAGATCCTCGGTGGTCGCGCTGCCCCCGGCGGACGAGAGCGAGATCGTGTGCGCGTGCCGGTAGTTCTCGACGACCTGCGGGTGATCGACGGACACGTCGGCCGCCCGCTGGTCGAAGTCGTCCATCGGGTAGCCGCGGCTCGCCATCACCGAGCTGACGAGCGAATCCGCGGCCGCGACCGCGGCCGCGGGCGAGTCGACGAACTGCGTCTGCACGGTCTCCCACTGGCCCGCGTACCGCTGCCGGGTCTCGGCCGGGAGCGGGCGGATGTCGAGCTGCTCACGCCGGTCTTGACGCGCGGACAACTCGGCCTCGGCGCGGCGGTGACTTCCGGCGGATTCGGCGGTGCGGTCGTACTCGGGCCCGAACCGCTGCTGCAGGCCCCTCGTGCGACGTGCAGCGAACGCACGCCAGGCGATTCCCACGACGACCGCGAGAATCCCCAGCCCGATCAGTACCCATCCCCACCACGGCATCTCCATACCTCCTCGTTCGTGACATCGGTCGTCGCCCGAAGGCGGTCATCGAACAGTGGGAACGGCCGTGTACGCCCTCGAGGTACGGCTGAACCGCCGCGGCTGCCCACGATGTTCGTTAGCCTCGACACGGGGGAACTGTCCGACGACCGAGAAGGTCTTTCGCAGCCCGCCCGGAAGCTGTGCCAAGCAATCAGGGGAGGTCCCGATGGCCGACGGCTCCGTTGACGCGCCCGTCTTTCTGCGAGGAAGCAACGTGCTCGACTACTGGCTCGCCCATGCCGAGGGTCTGCGGCTCGAGCCGCTCGGCGTTCGCGTCGAGTCGGTCGTCGTGCGGGAGCCCGTCGGACGCGCGGAGGCGCTGATCGTCCGCTCGCGTCTGCGCGGCCGTCGGCGGGCGATACCCGCAGGGGCCGTTGCATCCGTCGATCCATCGGCGGGAGTGCTGGTGCTCGATGCGCCGGCGCCGCGCCCGCGGCGGGAGCTGCGCGTGCCGCGGCCGTCGCC
>JBOGZX010000101.1:0-10092 GCA_050697615.1 Gaiellaceae bacterium | reverse complement strand
GAGCCGGGCTCGGCGCCGCGAGCGGGATCCTCTATGCGGCGGGCGACGTCGCGACGAAATCGGCCGTGAACGGCGGCACCGCCTGGCGGATCGTGGTGCTGGTCGCGGCGCTGCTCGCGGCCCACGGCGTCGCCGCCGTGTGCCTGCAGCTCGGGTTCCAGCGCGGCGACGCGCTCGCGACCGCGGGGACCTCCATGCTGCTCACGAACGCGCTGCCGATCCTCGCGGGCATCGTGCTCTTCGCCGAGCGGTTGCCCGGCGGCGGGCTGGGCGCGATGCGCGTGCTCGCCTTCGGCTGCGTCGTCGTCGCGGCCGGGACGCTCGCGCGCCGGCCGCCCGCGGTTGCCGCGGCCGCCGCCTGACCCACTCGCCGGTCCAAGCCGCACTGCACGAAGATGCGGAGATGAGCCTGCCGTACAGCGTGCCGCTCGCCGGCCGGCTGGGTACCGCGATGCGGTCGTGATCGGTCTCGGCTCGATGATCGGCGCGGGCGTCTTCGCCGCCTTCGGACCGGCCGACCGCGCGGCCGGCAGCGGCCCGCTCGCCGGCCGCCGCAGCGCGCCGAGCTCATGACCGACCTACGCGGTGCGATCGGCTTCTCGTCGTTCGGCGTCCCTCACCCACTATGCGACGCGAATGCGTCCGCCTCCACGCAGGATCCGGCCCGTCGCCGCCGGCCGCGTGCCCTCAACGCGCGCGGGCTCGCCGTCCGTGTCGTGCTCCGGTGCTGGTGCCGGCGGTGATCGCGGGGTCGCCATGTTCGCGGTCGGCATCGCCGGCCGCCCGGTCGTGCGCAGGCTTTAGATGACGCCGCGGAGGATCGCCGGTGCGCGGCTCGTGCTTGTCGGCGCGCTGATCGCCTGGTTCTTCTCGCCCCCGGACTGGCGCTATGCGGTTCCGCTCTGGCTGCCGTTCGCCGTCGCGCTGGGCCTCGAGCTCGAGTTCGCCCTCGGAGCCTGGCGCGGCTCGCTGCGGCGGACGCCGCGCGATCGCGGCCGGGCGCCGCAGCGCGCGGATCTGGAGCTCTACGGCTGGCGCGGCGAGCCGCCCGACGAGGACGACGACGCCTTCTGGAGCTCGGCGCCCGTCGCGCGGCCGCGAACGCGGTGGCGCCGGCGGGTCGGCTCGTCGGCGGCGGTCGTCGCGCTCGTGGCCCTCGTCGCGTGGGGCGTCACCGTTCGCCGGGGCTGGAGCAGCCTGGACGCCGCGACCCGGACGCACGTCGAGCAGGTCCTCTCGGCGCAGGCTGCGCGAATCGCCGGACATTCGGTCCGGGTGCGCTGTGACACCGGGGGTCGTCATGTCGGGGCGGTGCAGGAGACGGACGGGATTGCCGAGGTCGGCGGGGACGAGGCGTGGCTGACGCCGGAGATCTGCT
This sequence comes from Gaiellaceae bacterium, assembly GCA_050697615.1. Taxonomy (GTDB): domain Bacteria; phylum Actinomycetota; class Thermoleophilia; order Gaiellales; family Gaiellaceae; genus PALSA-600. Next base: position 8,714 of record JBOGZX010000101.1, on the reverse strand, counting down.
TCACGCTCTCACGGCTGATCGACGGCCGAGACCGTCATTCCTTCAGCCCGCTGGGTCGCGCGATTGCGGTGCTGGCGCACGAGGCCTGGCACCTGCACGGCGTCGCGGACGAGGGGATCGCGAACTGCTACGCGTTCCAGTCGGGCGTCGGCATCGGCACGGACCTGGGCCTCACGGAATCGCGCGCCCGCGCGCTGATGCGCGAGCAGCTCGCCGACAACGCCTCCGACTCGGCCGGCGACCCGCGCTACCTCGTGCCGGCCGGCTGCGACAACGGTGGCCGTTACGACCTTCACCGCGCGTCGCCGCGCTTCCCCTAGCCCCCTCCGTGCCGGGCCCGCAGGAGTACCGTGTCGAGGTGGTGGACAGCGGGGCGGTCGCCGGAGCTCCCGGGTCGGTGCCGGAGCACAGCGCTGTGGCGCTTCTCGCCCGCCGCCGGATGCGGGTCGCGCTCGGCGCGCTCCTCGCGTTGATGGTCGCGCTCGTCGCGATCGGCTGGGTCGCCGCCGATCGCCTCTACACGACCGCCGAGAACCACTACGTGCAGGAGGCGTTTCCGCTCCGCGACTCCTCGCGCGACCTGATCCTGCAGATGCTGAACGAGGAGACCGGCGTACGCGGTTACCTGATCACCGGCGACCGCGACAGCCTGAAGCCGTACGGGCTGGCGCGCGCACGCGTCGCAGCCGACCTCGCGGCGTCGCAGCGGCTGACGGCGCGCCGGCCCGAGATCGCCGCCGACGTCGCCGACGCGCGGCGGCGGGTGCGTGTGCTCGACGACTTCTTCACCCGCGAGATCGACCTCGTCGAGAGCGGGCGCGCCGGACAGGTCCGTGCGCAGCGGAACGTGCTGAACGGAAAGGCGCGCTTCGAGGAGTTCCGGCTGGCCGCCGGCTCGCTGCTCGACCGGTCCGAGCACATCGTGCACCAGGCGCAGAGCACCGAGCGGCACACCTTCTGGCGTGCGAGCGTGCTCGTCTTCACCGTCGGCGCGGCCGCGATCGCGATCGGGCTCGCGCTCCTCCTCTTCCTGCCGGAACGGATGCGGCGCCTGTACCAGCAGGAGGCGGACGCACGCCGTGCCGCAGAGCGGGGTGACCGCGCTTCGCGCGCGCTCGCGCAGGTCGTCGACGCCGTCGTGCTGCTCGACAACCAGGGCACGATCCGTCACTGGAACCCCGCCGCGGAACGGAGTCTCGGCGTGCCCGCGGATCAGGCGATCGATCGCCTCGCGCGCGACGTGATTCCGGAGTTTCCGGGGCTGACCGCGGCCGGCGCCCGCGGCGGCGACCTGGTTCCGGTCTCGGTCGAAGGGCGCGAGCGCTGGTTCGCGGTCCGCGAGACGCGCTTCCCCGAGGGTGCGGTGCTCGTGCTGCGCGACGTGACGGCGGAGCAGCAGCTCGAGCGAGCCCGCAGCGAGTTCCTCGCCACCGCCTCGCACGAGCTGCGGACGCCGCTCGCGGCGGTCTACGGCGCCGTTCGGACATTGCGCCGGCCCGACCTCCCCGAAGGGGCGTCGCTTCGCGTCGACCTGCTTGCGATGATCGAGGAGGAGTCGGCCCGGCTGAACTTCCTGATCGACCGAATCCTCGTGTCGGCGCAGCTCGACCGTCGCGAGCTGCGCCTCCACCGGGAGACCTGCGACGTGCACGAGCTGTGTGAGAGCGTGGTCGCGTCGGCCGAGCTCCGCTCGCCCGGCGTCACGATCGCGCTCGACGCTCCGGAGAGCGTGTCGCTCGAGTGCGACTCGCCGCGTCTCAGGCAGGTGCTCGTCAACCTGGTCGACAATGCGATCAAGTACTCCGACGCGGGCGGCCACGTCGAGCTGTGCGTACGCGAGACGTCGGGCCGTGTTCGCATCGCGGTGGTCGACGACGGTATCGGCATCCCTCGCGAGCTGCAGAGCCGCGTGTTCGAGAAGTTCTACCGTGCCGATCCGGACATGATCAGCGGAATCGGCGGCAGCGGGCTCGGGCTCTACATCTCGCACGAGCTGGTCGAGCAGATGGGCGGACGCCTCTCGGTCAGCTCGCGGGTCGGCGCCGGCTCGGTGTTCACGATCGAGCTGCCGCACCGCGTGCTGGCCGCCGAGCCCGCCCGGGCGCGCTGAGATTCAGCTGCGCGCCGGAACCTGCAGCTCTCGCTCCGCCGCCTCGCCCTGCCGGAGCTCGCGGCTCCGCTCGGCTTCGGCGTTGACCTCGGCGCCGAAGAGCAGCGCGAGGCCGGTGAGCCAGAGCCAGGTGAGCATGACGATCACCGCCGACAGCGACCCCCAGGTCTTGTCGTAGGAGCCGAAGCTCGCCGTGTAGAAGGCGAACGCGCCGGACGCGGCGAGCCACACGGCAACGGCGATCGCGTTCCCGGGGCTGAGGAACCGCCAGCGGGGATGGTCGACGTCCGGCCCGAGCCAGAGCAGCGTCGCGAAGGCGGAGAGCAGGCCGGCGATCAGGATCGGCCACTGCGCGGCCCACCAGATGTACTTGAGGAAGCTCTGGATCCCGAGCGCGTTGCCGATGTGCTTCTCGATCTGCGGTCCGAAGATCAGGAAGACCGCGATCAGGATGAACGAGGCGCCGATGCACGCGACCATCAGGACCGCGACCAGCCGCTTCTTCAGGAAGTTCCGCCGGTCCTTCCGGTCGTACGCGAGGTTGAGGGCGGTCATGTAGCTCGTCATCGCGCCCGTCGTCGACCACAGTGCGAGGACGAACCCGACGATCGTCATCACGAGGCTCGACGACGGATGGTTGTCGAGCCGCGTGAGGCTCGACTGCAGGAGGTGCGTCGCCTGCGGCGGCATCACGCTTCCGAGGTGCTGGACGATGGTCGCGATCGTCCCCGGCCCGGCGAGCAGCGTGAACAGGCCGACCACGACGAGCAGCACCGAGGGAATCGCGAAGAAGCTGCTGTAGGCGAGCGCCTGCGCGATCATCATCATGTTGTCGTCGAGCATCTCCTTGCCGGCGCGCTTGAGGACGGCGAGCCAGTCGCGCCGCGAGAGATCGGCGGGCCCAGGGTCGCGAAGCCTCGGCTCGTCGCGCTCAGGCTGCGGTGTCGTGGCGCCCTCGAGCTGAGCCTCGTCGGGCGCGGGCCGCCGCTCGTCGCGCCGCTGCTCGGGCTGGTGCTTGATCCGACGTGTGGCCACGTGCCACCTCCTACGATTCCCGGGTTCGCTTCAGCGGATCAACGCCCGGAGCGCCCGATCGGGTTACGGGCGGCCGGCAGTCGCCGCCTTACGAGACCTCGCGGAGGCGCCCGTGCGCGGTGTCGTAGACGAGCCCCGTGACCGCGAAGTCGTCCGGCAGGAGCGGCGACTCGCGGACCCGGCGCACGCTCGAGCGGACGCTCTCGTCGAGATCGGCGAACGGGAGAAAGTCGACGTCGCGCACGGCGGGCGGCAGGCGCTCCCGCAGCGCCTCGTTGGTGAAGCTCAGCATGCCGCAGCCGGTATGGGCGATCACGAAGGCCTCCCGCGTGCCGAGCAGCCAGTGCGAGAGGGCGAGCGAGCGAAGAGCGTCGTCGGTCGCAAGGCCGCCCGCGTTGCGGATCACGTGCGCATCGCCGTCGTCGAGGCCCAGGAACTTCGCGGGATCGAGCCGTGCGTCCATGCACGTGACGAGGGCGAAGCGGCGGGCCGGGGGCGCCGGCAGCGCGCCCTGCGCGAACTGCTCGGCAAAGGCGTCGTTGGCCCGCATGATCTCGTCGTGAGCCGTCAAGGCAGAGCCTCCTGGTTCGGTCGGTGCACCGAGGCCGCGGCCGGCAGGGCCCGTCGCCGCGCGAAGGTGAGGATCACGCCGAGCGCGATCGACTCGTTCTTCCCCCAGAACTGGCCCCGGAAGAACGCCGTCGAGCCGAAGGCGAGCGTGAGGAAGACGTAGCTGTCGAGGGCGTTGCCGAGCGTGGCGCTGAGCGCGACGCCGAGGGTGAGGTTCTTCGAGCGGACGGGTGTGAAGACGAGCGCTTCGAGGGTCTCGCTGGCGGTGAACGCGACGACGCTGGCGACCGCGACCTTCTCGAGCGACGTCCAGCCGGCGAGGTCCCCGACCAGCCAGGACAGGAGTCCGGCGGCGTAGACGAGCGGCATCGTGCGGCGCAGCCCGGCGAGCTGCTGCATCCAGTCGCGCAGGACGAGGATGGCGCCGATGCAGAAGACGCCGGCGGGAGCGACGTACGGCGTCAGCGGGACGTGAACGGTGTAGCGGGCGGCGAGCCAGTTCGCGAGCAGGGCGAGCGCGACGAAGCCTGTGGCGAGGGGCGTGAGGCGCTTCAGCACGAGGGCCAGCGTAGACGGAGCAGGCGCGCTCGGAGCCATGACCGTGCCGGGCGTTCGCGCCGCCGCGGCGCTACAGCCGGTAGCGCAGGAAGAGGTGGCCGCCGTCACGGCGGACGCTGAGGAGGTTTCCCCTGACGGAGCCGGCCAGCAGATCGTGCCCCTCGACGAGCCCGAGCCGCGTGACGTCCTCGGCGCGGCCGGCCAGCATCGGCGAGAGGGTCAGGAACAGCTCGTCGACGAGACCGGCGGCGACGAGGCTGCCGAAGACGTGCGGGCCCGCCTCGGAGAGGATCAGGCCGTGGCCGCGGCCTCGAAGCAGCTCGACCGCCGTTCCGAGGTCGACGGTCGGCGCGGCCCCGAGGGAGACCAGCTCGGAACGCTCCGGCAGCAGCCCCTCGAGCCGTCTCGCGCCGCCGTCGGTGGTGAGGACGAGGGCGCCGCGCTCGAGGGCGGGATGGGCCGGATCGATCAGCCCGGTCGCGGTGAGGACGACGAGCCGCGGCTCCTCCGGCCGTCCGCGCCGGCGCCTCAGCTCGGCGAATCCGTCCGCGCCCGGGCGAAACGGGCCGGCGGCCGTCCAGAGCGAGTGCGGCGACGCCTGTAACGTCCCCGAGCCGATCACGATCGCGTCGGCGCACGCCCGCAGGAGCGCCATCACGAAGCGGTCGGACTCGTTCTTTCCGCTGATCAGGAGCGACGACTGCGCGAGCGGCGGAGCGGCAACGATCCCGTCGACGCTGCTCACGAAGTTCGCGACGAGCCGCGGCTCGGAGAAGCCGAGGCCGCCGGCGTAGCGTCCAGCCAGCTCGTCGGGAAGCTCGAACTCCGGGAGCCCCTCGGTCTCGTACAGGAGCTCGAGCCGGCTCACGCCCGCGCGCGATCGGCGACCGACTGGAGGAACTCGCGCCGCAGGTCGGGGTCGCGGAACGCCCCCCGCCAGAACGTCGTCACCGTTCGCGAGTGCTCCTCGACGCCGCGCATGCGGGTGCAGAGGTGCGACGCCTCGAGGTGGACCGCGACGCCGAGCGGGGCGACGAGCTCGACGAGCGTGTCCGCGATCTCCTCGCCGAGCCGCTCCTGCACGGTGAACCGCCGTGCGAACAGCCGCACGATGCGCGTCAGCTTGGAGATGCCGATGATCTGCTCGCCGGCGATGTAGCCGACGTGTGCGGTGCCGTAGAACGGGAGCGCATGGTGCTCGCACAGGCACGAGAAGGAGATCGGCCCCTCGACGATCTGCCCGGCCGAGGTGTCTCCGGACGGACGCGCCTCGGACGGGAACGCGGTCAGCAGCTTCGGATCCCCCTCGTACCCCGACGTCGCGTCGTAGAGCGCGCGCAGGAATCGCCGCGGCGTGTCGCGCGTCCCCGGCGTGTCCAGATCCATCCCCATCGTCGAGAGGATGTCCGCGGCGTGGGACTCGAGGCGCGCCCAGTCGTCCGGGTCGAGCCCGCGCGGCGAGCTGAGGAGCGTCGAGGCAGCCGCGACCCGTCGGAGCTCGACGATGTTCTCCTCGTCTTCTGCCGCGGCAGTTGCGTTCTGGTTCACGTGTCCTCCTTGTGTGATCACTTCTCGTAGACCGACAGGGTTGCGGGCGCGCTCCGCCGCAACGAGAGCTCGCGCCGGGCCAGGAGCGCAACGACCGCCGCTCCGCAACCGAGCACGAGCCACGGGTAGGCCGCCGGGCGGCCGGCGGCGAGACAGAGGCCGAGCGCCGCCATCTGGGTCGAGAGCCCGAAGTTGGCGATCGCTCCGACCGTCCAGGCGTCGTGGTAGGCGAGGCGGCGGTCAGGGTCCGCGCCGGCGCGCTCGAGCCGCCGCTCGGCGAATCGCTCCACCAGGCGGTCCTGAGGCGCGTAGACGACGCCGTAGATGCGTTCGAGCACTCGTGCGACGCCGGTCGCCGGCGGCATCGGGTCGGAGAGATCCCCCCGCTCGCGGCGGTAGAGGCGCTCCACGTTGAAGTTGACCGCCAGGACAAGCGTGAGCACGACGAAGCCGAGCGCCGCGAGTCCGTGCTCGGCGGTGACGTAGCCGAGCGCCGCGAGCAGCGCCGCGTCGACGAGCAGGTCGGACTCGGAGTCGAGGTAGCGGCCCAGCACGGTGATCCGCCCCGTCAGGCGCGCGAGTTGTCCGTCGGCGTTGTCGAGCACCGTCTTCAGCTGCAGCAGGATCGCGGCGACGAGCAGGTGACCGCGTGCCAGGGCGAGCGCCGCGCCGAGCCCGGTGCCGGTCGCGGCCAGGACGACCGCAGGCGGCGGCACGCGAAGCGGTGCGAGCGCCAGCACGACGAGATGGGCGAGCGGCCGGAAGACGAGCTCGCACAGCACCTCGGTCCCCTGCCGGTGCTTGCGGGAGCGGCGCAGCCGGCCGTTCCCGTGCGTCATACTCGAGCCCATGACGGTTCCGGACGGCTGGAGCGAGGTCGACGGCGCGCTGACCCGCGAGTTCACCTTCGACGGGTTCCCGGAGGCGGTCGCGTTCGTCGGCCGCGTCGCGGAGCTTGCGGAGGCCGAGGACCACCACCCGGACATCGACATCCGGTTCAAGCGGGTCACCCTGCGCTGGTCGACGCACTCCGCCGGCGGCGTCACCGAGCGGGACGGCGAGCTGGCGTCGCGAAGCGCCGCCCTCGCCTGACCTGGCTCAGATCCAGGCTTAGCCCGCGAGCGCAGCAATCGCGTCCTCATCGATCGGCTCGCCGGTGCGGATCAGCCCGCGCGCCGCGTCCACCCGGCCGAAGATCCCCCAGAGCAGCACGCCCCGCGGGCGGCGCGCCTCGTCGACGTACGCGACGACGCCCTTCTTCCCCGGCTGCAGCCAGTGCTCGAGGGTCGCGGCCCGGGAGTCGACCGCGCCGACCGCCTCGTACCCGAGGTCGAACAGGTCCGAGTAGAAGAACGGCAGGTGGTCGTACGGCTCGTCCGCGCCCGCCATGTTGGCCCCGACCGCGCGCCCCTGCGAGTTCGCGTGGTCCTCGTGCTCGAGCCGCATCGACTCTCCGAGCGCCGACACGGGGAAGCGCGCCACGTCGCCGGCCGCGAAGACGTCGTCGCGGCCGCCCGCGCGACCGTACTCGTCGACCAGGATCCCGCCGTCGACGGGGAGCTCCGCCGCGACGGCCAGCTCGACGTTCGGCTCGATCCCGAGCCCGGCGACGACGCCGTCGGCGTCGAGCACGCGCCCGCCGCCGAGGTGTACGTGCGTCCGGCTCGCGTTTCGCTCGACTCCCTCCACGGACGCCTCGGCCAGCACCTCGACCCCGTGCGCGCGGTAGTCCGCGTCGATCGCCGCGGCGAGGTCGGGCGGGAAGAGACGCCAGCCGATCCCGGGCTCGGGGAAGACCATCGTGACCGTGCAGCCGTTGGAGCTCAGGGCGGCTGCGATCTCGGAGCCGATGAAGCCGCCGCCGATCACGACGAACTGCGCGCCGTCGACCGCCTGCGTGCGGACGTTGCGATAGTCGTCGAGCGTGCGGAAATAGACGACGCCGTCGCCCCACGCCGGCACGATCCGCGGCCGGCCGCCGGTTGCCAGCAGGAGCCGCTCGTAGCCGTACTCCTCGCCGCGGTCGTCCGTCGCGCGGTGCCCGTCGAGGTCGAGCGCGACGACCCGGCGCTCGAGCCGCAGGTCGACCTGTGCCTCCTCGGTGCCTCGCCAGATCGAGTCCTCCTCGCCGCCGGCCCACAGCTTCTTGGTCAGCGGGGGCCGCTTGTACGGCGGGTGCGACTCGTCGCCGACCAGGCAGATCGTGCCGTCGGCGTCCCGCTCGCGAATTCCCTTGCAGGCGGCGTCGCCGGTCATTCCGCCGCCGACGATCAGGTAGCGATAGCTCGGCATCTCGTCAGGCCTCCCACGCGTGTCGTCCATGGAATGTCATCGTCGATTCCTCCTGATTGGCGGGGGTCGCGTGCGGTCCGGCTGATCATGCCTCACCTATCCGTGTCGACGGACCGCCCGGTCTTACCTGCGGATGCTCGATCGGCAGACCGCAGGCGGCTACCGTTCTCACCGTGGAGCCCGCGGTCGACCTGTTCGTTCCCGTCCCGGAGCAGCCGCTCCTCGACCCCGAGTCCCGCGAGTGGCTCCGCTGCCTGCGGGCGGAGGGCGAGACGCGACGGGAGGCGGTCGCCCGCCTTCGCGCGCTCCTGCTGAGGGCCGCGCGGTTCGAGATCGCCCGCCGCCGGCCGGCGCTCCCGCACCTGCGCGCCTACGAGCTCGAGGACATCGCCGCGGAGGCCGCCGACGACGCGTTGATGAGCGTGCTCCGGCGCATCGACGACTTCCGCGGCACCGGCCGGTTCACGACCTGGGTCTACAAGTTCGCGCTGCTCGAGGCAGCGGTCAAGCTGAGGAAGCGGTCGTGGCAGGGGCGTGAGCTGCCGGTCGAGCCCGAGGCCTGGGAGCAGTTCGCGGACGGCGGCCTCGGCCCCGGGGCGAC
>JBOGZX010000100.1:0-6822 GCA_050697615.1 Gaiellaceae bacterium | reverse complement strand
GTACGAGTGCTCGAAGACGTAGCCGTCGGCGAGCGCCTCCACCGACGGCTCGCCGTCGCCGAAGCGCTCGCCGCCGGCGTCGCGCCACGTGCCGAGCGCCGAGAGCTCGAGCCGCACCGGTGCCGAGGCGCGCACGAGCCGGTGGACGACCGCGATCCCCGGCCGGCCGCGGATCGGCGCCAGCTCGCGCTCCAGGATCGTGTCGCCGATCGCCCACCGCCAGCGCGGAACGCCGTCGGTGAGCTGGAAGGACGCGAGCTGGAGGTGGCCGAGCGGGTCGACGGCGCCGCCCGCCCACTCGTGGACGGCGAGACGGATCCGCCCATCGCCGATCGCCAGTACGGGGTCGAGCGCGGCCAGGCCGAGCATGCGGCCGGGCGGCGGCTCGGTCGCGACCACATGAATGCCGTGGTAGCGGCGCGTTCGGAGCCCGGCGAGGGTTCCCATGGCGAAGCCGCCGCTGCCGTCGGCGACGAGCCACTCGCGGGTCGAAGCGGCGTCGAGGTCGCCGCACAGCTGCCGCCCGAAGCGCATCCACGTCGACTCTACGCCCGCCGACCTGCGAGACTCGCGGCGTGGCGAGCGCCGAGCGCGACCGGCTGGCCGAGGTGCCTCACGGTCGTGCTCCGTGGCGTCACTGGGGGCCGTACCTGAGCGAGCGCGCCTGGGGGACGGTGCGGGAGGACTACAGCGCCAGCGGCACCGCCTGGGATTACTTCCCCCACGACCAGGCCCGCTCGCGTGCCTATCGCTGGAGCGAGGACGGCCTGGCCGGGATCTGCGACGACCGGCAGACCCTGTGCTTCGCCCTCGCCCTCTGGAACGGCCGCGACCCGATCCTGAAGGAGCGCATGTTCGGCCTGGCCGGGCCCGAGGGCAACCACGGCGAGGACGTGAAGGAGTACTGGTGGTTCCTCGACTCCACGCCCACCCATGCGTGGATGCGCTGGCGGTACATGTACCCGCAGGCGGCGTTCCCCTACGAGCAGCTGGTCGAGGTCAACCGGCAGCGGGGCCGCGACGCGCCGGAGTTCGAGCTGCTCGACACGGGGATCTTCGACGAGGGGCGCTACTGGGAGATCACGGCCGAGTATGCCAAGGCCTCGCCGGAGGACATCCTGATCCGGCTGCACGTCCGCAACGCCGGCCCGGAGCAGGCGACGATCGACGTGCTGCCGACGTTGTGGTTCCGCAACACCTGGTCGTGGGGACTCGACGCGACGCGTCCCTCGATCCGGCTCGACGCGGGCGAGCTCGTCGCGGAGCACTCGACGCTCGGAACCTACCGGCTCGCCTCCGGCGGTGAGCCGACGGCGCTCTTCTGCGAGAACGAGACCAACCTGCAGCGGCTGTTCGGCGTGCCCTCGCCGACCCCGTATGCCAAGGACGGGATCAACGACCACCTCGTCCACGGCGCGCAGACCGTCAACCCGGAGCAGCGCGGCACGAAGGCCGCTTTCCACCACCGGTTGACGGTCGGGCCCGGAGCGGTCGAGACGATCGAGCTGCGCCTTCGCGACGGCGGCGGCCTCGGCGCGGACCTCGACTCGGTCCTGACGCTTCGGGAGCGCGAGGCGGACGAGTTCTACGCCGAGCTGACTCCCGACGGAGCGTCGAAGGACGAGGCGCTGGTGCTGCGGCAGGCCTTCGCCGGCATGCTCTGGTCGAAGCAGTTCTACCACTACGACGTCCTGCGCTGGCTCGAGGGCGACCCGGCGGGGCCGCCGCCACCGCCGCAGCGACGCACCGGGCGGAACTCGGCCTGGACGCATCTGAACAACCTCGACGTCGTCTCCATGCCCGACACGTGGGAGTACCCGTGGTATGCGGCGTGGGATCTCGCTTTCCACTGCGTCCCGCTCGCGCACGTCGACCCGGAGTTCGCGAAGTCGCAGCTCGTGCTGCTGTGCCGCGAGTGGTACATGCACCCGAACGGGCAGCTTCCCGCCTACGAGTGGGCGTTCGGCGACGTGAACCCGCCCGTGCACGCATGGGCGGCGCTGCAGGTGTTCGCGATCGACGGCGGCCGCGACCTCGACTTCCTCGAGCGCATCCTGCACAAGCTGCTCCTCAACTTCACCTGGTGGGTGAATCGCAAGGACTCGGAGGGAAACAACCTGTTCGAGGGAGGGTTTCTCGGCCTCGACAACATCGGGCCGTTCGACCGGTCCGCCCTACCGGTCGCAGGCAACCTCGAGCAGACCGACGGCACCGCCTGGATGGCCGTGTACTGCCTCGGCCTGCTCCAGCTCGCAGTGACGCTCGCGCACCGCGATCCGACATACGAGGACATCGCCACCAAGTTCTTCGAGCACTTCGCCCTGATCGCGTCCGCCCTCAACGATATGGGGTTGTGGGACGACGAGGAGGGCTTCTACTACGACACGCTCCACCTCGGCGACGGGCGGTACTTCCCGCTGCGGGCGCGGTCGCTCGTCGGGCTGATGCCGCTCGCCGCCGTGACGACGCTGCCGCAGGAGATGCTCGACCGGCTGCCGGACTTCGCCGCCCGGGTCGAGTGGTTCACCCGGAATCGCCCCGAGGCCGCCGGCGTCATCCGGAAGATCGTCACCGCCGACGGCAAGCCCGCCTGGATGCTCGCGATCGTCGACGAGCAACGGCTGCGCCGGGTGCTGTCGGCGATGCTCGACCCGGCCGAGTTCCTCTCCGATCACGGTATCCGCTCGCTGTCGAAGCGGCACCAGGCGGAGCCGTTGCACGTCGACGTCGAGGGCGTGACGGCGACGCTCGACTACGAGCCCGCCGAGTCGACGAGCGGTCTGTTCGGCGGCAACTCGAACTGGCGCGGCCCCGTCTGGATGCCGATCAACTACATCCTCATCCAGTCGCTGCGCCGACACCACCGCGCGCTCGGCGGCGACTTCACCGTCGAATGCCCGACCGGGTCCGGCGTCGCGCTCAACCTCGCCGACGTCGCCACGGAGATCCGAAACCGGCTGATCGGGATCTTCCTCGACGACGGCGCCGGGCGGCGGCCGGTGTTCGGCGGCGACCGGCTCCCACAGCAGGACGCCGGCTGGCACGACCTGATCCCGTTCCACGAGTACTTCCACGGCGACACCGGCGCCGGCCTCGGCGCCTCGCACCAGACGGGCTGGACGGGGCTCGTCGCCGACCTGATCCTTCGCGACCCCGGCAGGCACCTGGACTGACGGCGGCGCGTGATCGGTGGGCCGAGTGGCTGGCCCGCCGCCGCTTCGGGGACGATCCGGACGTCCGGCGGCGGTCCCTGGCGAACCTGGCCGTGACGCGGGACAAGGTGCTCGACAGAGCGCGGCTCGCGGAGGGCGCGACACTGCTCGACGTCGGTTGCGGTGAGGGGTTGATCGCGTTCGGCGCGCTCGAGCGCGGCGCCTCGCAGGTGATCTTCAGCGACATCTCGCGCGACCTGCTCGACTTCTGCCGCTCCGCTGCGACCGATCTCGGCGTCCTCGACCGCTGCGAGTTCGTGCAGGCGGCGGCGCACGACCTGCGGGCGATCGCAGGCTCGTCGGTGGACGTCGTTGCGACCCGTTCCGTTCTGATCTACGTCGAGGACAAGGCGGGCGCGTTCGCGGAGTTCGCCCGCGTCCTCCGTCCGGGCGGCCGGATCTCGCTCTACGAGCCCATCAACCGCTTCGCGCAGGAGGCCGGCTGTCCGGACGTCTTCGCCGGATACGATCTCGCGCCGCTCGGGGGCGTCGTCTCGAAGTTGCTCGCCGTCTATGAGGGGCTCCAGCCTTCGGACAGCGATCCGATGCTCGACTTCGACGAGCGCGACCTCATCCGTCTGGCGGAGCACGCCGGCTTCTTCCCGATCGGCCTCACGCTCGAAGTCGTCGTCGAGCCTCTCCCCCCTCGGAGCTGGGACGGGTTCCTGGCGAGCTCGGGCAATCCGAACATCCCGACGGTCGGCGAGGCGATGGCGCAGGCCCTGACGCCTGCGGAGCGGGAGCAGCTCACCGCGCACCTCCGTCCGCTCGTCGAGGCCGGAGCGGGGGTGTGGCGGATGGCGAGCGCCTTTCTGACCGCGGCCAGGCCCGAGATCGCGCGCTGACGGTTTCGCAGCCTATTGGCCGCTCGTCTCCTGCCCCGGCTGTCCGCTCGCTCCCGTACCGCCGGCCTGCGCGCTGCTCGATCGGAGCGCGTCGGCGTTGCCGCTGCTCGAGCCGAGGTCGGAGGTGATTCCGCCGGCGCCGCCGCCCGTCTGACCCGACGTCTCCCCGCCGCCGCCGGACTGCGCGAGCAGCTCCTTCGGATCGACGCCGAGCTGCGAGAGCGTGTCGGCGTGTTGCTCGTGGTCGACCTGGTCAGGCAGCTGCTGGTCTGCCCTGGCCGCCCGATCCGGTCCGAACCGGCTTTCGATGAACCGGAGAATCTGCTGCTTGGGAATCTGCATGCGCCTCCTTCACGTTGAGCCCGCCCGGGCGGGCGAGGCGAAGTGATCGGAGCTGTTTCCGTTCGCGGGGAAGAAGACACGCGGTGGTGGAGACCCCCGGGTCGGAGAGTCTGAGATGATCGTGCCGGCCGTTGCTTGTCTACGAGGCGAGGCCGCACGAGAAGCCAACCGAAGAGGAGGAGAACCAGATGCTTACCGGGTTCAAGAACTTCCTGATGCGCGGCGACGTGATCGTGATCGCCGTCGGCCTGGTCGTTGCGCTCGCGTTCAGCAACCTGATCAACGCCTTCACCACCTACGTCATCAACCCGCTGATCGCCCGGGCGCAGGGCGGCAAATCCGTGGGCCTCGGCTGGCAGCTCGGACAGTCGGGGAACAAGTCGACCTTTCTCGACATCGGCTCGTTCATCTCCGCGATCATCTACTTCATCATCTTCCTGGCCGTCGTCTACTTCCTGATCATCGTGCCGTACCGCATGATCCAGGCGCGGCGCGGTATCGTCGCGTTCGGCGATCCGCCGCCGTTGAAGACCTGCCCGGCCTGCCTCGCAGAGGATCTTCCTGCGGCCGCCTCCAAGTGCAGGTATTGCGGTACCGAGCAGGCGATCGCCGCGACCGCGTAATCCTCGAAGGCGGCCGCGCGGCGGCGAGCCATCCTGGACCAGGGCTGCTCCGGGAACCTCGCCCGTCACGCGGCGGTCCTTCCGCCCGCTCGCCTCAACTCCCCTGTGCCTCGCGGGAGCCCGTGCGCACGTCCGCCGCCGGGCCGACAACATCGCTGGCCGCAGCAGTCCAGGAGCTTCGTACATCGGCCGAACCGAGCATTACGCGAACCGCGAGCTTCTCGTCCCTGGCGCGCCGCTCGCGCTCGCCTGACGTTTCGGGACATGGCCCAGCCGAGAGCGCCGGCACGATGGGCGACGTGAAGTTCCGCGAGCTCATTCGCTTGCTCGAAGACGATGGATGGGAGCTCACGGCCCAGCGAGGAAGCCATCAGCAGTACGAGCACCCGAGCAAGCCTGGAAAGGTCACGGTGGCTGGCAAGCCTGGCGCAGACGTGCCGAAAGGGACAGCAGCGAATATCCTTCGACAGGCGGGACTACGGAGGCCGAACCGATGAGCGAATACCTGGTTGTGATCGAGCACGAAGGCGAGTCATGGGGCGCCTACTGTCCCGACCTGCCCGGCCTCGGCGTCGTCGGCGACTCCCAGGAAGAAGTCGAGCAGCTGATCCGAGAGGCGATCACCTTCCACCTCGACGGCCTCCGACAGGCAGGCGAGCCGGTCCCTCAACCGACAGCGGTGGGCACGACGCTGGTCGAAGTGCCCGCTGCCTGACGCGCCGAGCGCGACAGTCTGCGGTTCGCACAATGCTCCGTACGCCTCTCGGTTGCGAAACCGCTGCACAGAGGCACGAGTGGTGATGGGCCGGGCAGGGCTCGAACCTGCGACCTTGGGATTAAAAGTCCCCTGCTCTACCAGCTGAGCTACCGGCCCTCGTCACGCGGGAGCGGAGTACGCTCCCGTGATGGGCAAAGGGTACGCGGAAGGCTCGGCGGTCGAGGAGCGGCTCGCGGCCATGGAGCGCGGCGACGACTCGGGGGCGGCGCTCGACGAGGGGCGCCCGGCCGTCTACGGCTCGACAGACGACGAGGCCGAGCGGCACTTCATCGGCTGGCTCGACGATGTCGACCCCGACGAGCTGTTCGCCTCCGGCGAGGCGTGGGGGATCCAGGTCGTGCGGCGCCGCGCCGACGCCGGCTAGTAGCCGACGACGCTAACCGACTGAGATCGGCGGACTGACCACGCGCGTGACCGGGCCAGGGTTGACCTGGCTCGCGAGCCGCACGTCCACGGTGTAGGCGCCCGAGGCCAGCTTCGCCTTCGGCAGCGTGACCGCGGTCGCAGCGGTGCCTCCGGCGAGGGCGCCGCGCGTCGCCACGACCGGGCGGCCGCTGCCGTCGTCGAGCGTGATCAGGTAGAGGCAGTCGCGGGCACAGCCGAGCGACACCGAGGTTGCCGTCCTGCTCGAGAGCTGCGCCGGGAACGTGAGCGTGCTCGCAGTCGCCGGAGACGCGAGGCCGGGGCAGACGGTGGTGCCGCGCTGCGCGTCGGCGGCGGCGGCGGCGACCGTCTGCGTCCCGACCTTGGCGTTGCCGCTCGCGTAATAGATCCCGGTCGGCGGTGCGGCGGGATCGTCGACGAGCCGGTCGAGGATGACGCCGCTGACGTTCGGCGAGCAGGCGGCGGTCCGGATCGCGTCGGCGTACGCGGTGCCCTGTGCCGCGGGCGAGAGGGCGCCGGCCGCGGGCGGCGCGCCTGCATAGGTCGCCGCCTCAGCGGGCGGGATCGTGGTGGACGCCGCCAGGCCGTCGATCAGGATCGGCGGGGCCGTCCCTCCAAAGCCGTGCGCGAGCGCGCTC
>JBOGZX010000099.1:0-3502 GCA_050697615.1 Gaiellaceae bacterium | reverse complement strand
GGCGTGGACATCCGCACCTACAAGGTCATCTATCAGCTGACCGAGGACATCCAGCAGGCGCTGATCGGCATGCTCGCTCCGGAGCAGGTCGAGGAGATCCTGGGCGAGGCCGAGGTGCGCCAGACCTTCAAGGTGTCGCGGCTGGGCACGATCGCCGGCTGCATGGTCACGAGCGGCCTCGTCAGGCGCGGCTCCAGCATCCGTCTGTTCCGGGACGGAACCCGCATCCACGAGACCACGGTCGCGGCGCTGCGGCGCTTCAAGGACGACGTCCGCGAGGTCACAGAGGGCTTCGAGTGCGGGATCCTGCTCGACGGCTTCAACGACCTGCGCGAGGGCGACGTCTTCGAGGTGTTCGAGACCCGCGAGGTCGAGCGGACGTCGCTCACCGACCCCGCCTCCGGCGGGCCTACCGGCAGCGCCGCCTGAGCCGCGTTGGGCTCCGGCTTCGTCGCGATCCTCACGGCCGAGCTGCACTTCCCGGAGGCGTCGTCGCTGAAGGGCAAGCGGCACCATCTCCGCTCGGCGAAGGACAGCCTCCGGAGCCGCTTCGGCGCCGCGGTCGCCGAGGTCGACCACCACGACCTCTGGCAGCGCTCCACGCTGACGGTCGCAGTGGTCGGCCGCTCCGCCCGTGACGCCGGCGAGCTCGCCGACGGCGCCGAGCGCTGGCTCGCCTCGGGCGACTGGGTGCTCGTCCGCAGCGACCGCCTGCTCGTCTCGCCCGACGATCAGTAGTGTCCTCCCGTGTCGGAGCGCATGCGGCGGGTGAACGAGGCGGTGCGCGGCGTGGTCGCGGAGGGTGTCGCCGACCTGAAGGATCCCCGGATCGGCCTCGTCACCGTCACCGGCGTCCGGGTGACGCCCGACCTGCACGAGGCGACGGTCTACGTGTCCGTGCTCGGCGGCGAGCGGAAGCGCCGGGCGACGCTCGCGGGGCTCGACTCGGCCCGGGGCGTGCTGCAGGCGCGGATCAACCGCGAGCTCAGCCTCCGCAGGACGCCGACGCTGACGTTCTCGTACGATGAGACCGTCGAGCGGGCCGTGCACATGACCAAGCTGATCGAAGACCTCGCCGCCGACCTGCCCGATCGAGAAGAGCCTCCCGGTGACGCTGCAGACTGAGCTGACCGACGTCGTCGAGACGATCCGCGCCAACGAGCGCTTCGTCGTCGTGACCCACGAGAACCCCGACGGCGACGCGCTCGGGTCGATGCTCGCGATGACGATCGCGCTGCGGACGCTCGGCAAGGACGCCGTCATGTTCCTGTCGGGGAACGCTCCGACGCCCGCCGAGTACCGCTTCCTCGACCTCGACGAGCTCGAGCGCGACCTTCCGGCCGACATCGGCGAGCGCGTCCTGCTGGCGGTCGACTGCGCGAACGCCCGGCGCATCGGCGAGGACAGCGCACCCGTCGACCGCGCGAAGCTCGTCGTCAACATCGACCACCACCACGACAACGCCCGGTTCGCCGCCGTCAACCTGATCGTCGACGACGCGTCGTCCAGCGCCGAGATCGTGCGCGACGTCCTCGCCGGGCTCGGCGTGCCCCTGATCCCGCCGATCGCGGAGGCGCTGTACGTCGGCCTCGTCACCGACACGGGCCGTTTCCAGTACACGAACACGACGCCGAAGGCGCTTCGGCTCGCGGCCGAGCTCGTCGAGGCGGGCGCCGACGTGCACGAGGTCTTCCGGCACGTCTACGAGACCGTGCAGTTCGCGAAGATGAAGCTGCTCGCGCGCGCTCTCGAGCGTGCGCTCCTCCTCGAGGGCGGCAGGGTCGTCGTCTCCTACCTGCTGAAGGACGACTTCGGCGACGTCGGGGCCGAGGAGCCGTACTCCGAGTGGATCATCGACCACCTGAGGGCCGTCGAGGGCTCGGAGATGGTGGCGTTGATCCGCGAGCCGCCGCGGGACGAGGGACCGACCCGTCGCGTCTCGCTGCGTTCCAGCCACGACGAGGTCGACGTGTCGGCGATCGCGCGCGCGGCCGGGGGTGGGGGCCACCGGCAGGCGGCCGGGTTCTCGTCCGAGCTCGCGATCTCGGAGATCGTCGATTTCCTGCGCCGCCAGTTCGAGCTGGCGAGCCCGTCCGGTGCCGCCCAGGGCGCGTAGACCGGTCGGCGTCGCCCTGCTCGACAAGCCGGCCGGACCCTCCTCGTTCGCGCTCGTCGCGGCGCTTCGCCGGCGCACGCGCGCGCGGACGGGGCACGCAGGCACGCTCGACCCGTTCGCGACCGGCTTGATGATCCTGCTGTCCGGTGCGGCAACCAGGCTGGCCCCGTGCTTCGTGGGCCTCGACAAGCGGTACGTGACCGACGTCGACCTGACCGCGACGACGTCGACGGGCGACCCGGAGGGCGAGATCCTCGAGCGGCACAATCCTCCGCCGCGCGACGAGCTTGACGCGGCCCTCGCGTCCCTGCGGGGCGAGATCGAGCTGCCGATCCCGGCCGCCTCCGCGGTGAAGATCGGCGGCGAGCGCGCGTACCGACTGGCGCGCCGGGGCGTCGCCGTCGAGATGCCGACGCGCCGGTCGACCGTGTTCGCGCTCGATGTCGTCTCCGACGAGGAGGACGCTCGCATCCGGCTCTCGTTGCACGTGAGCTCCGGCACCTACGTGCGGGCGATCGCACGGGCGATCGGCGGCCACTGCACGAGCCTGCGCCGCACCGCGGTCGGGCCGTTCGGCCTCGACGAGGCGGCAGCGAACGTCGACGACGCGGTGCTGCTCCCGGCCTCGGTCGCGCTCGCGCGCCTGCCCGCGGAGGCGCTCGACCGGGTGCCCGCCGAGGTTCGGGCGGCCGTGGTCGCGCTGTGAACGTGGTTCGGAGCCCGCGCGAGCTCGAGCGGCGGCCGCGTGCGGTCGCGATCGGGACATTCGACGGCGTCCATCTGGGCCACCGGGCGGTCGTCCGCGCCGCCGTCGACGCGGGCCAGACGGCGACCGTGGTGACGTTCGACCCGCACCCGCGGACCGTGCTCGGAAACAGGGTCGAGCTGCTCGCCACCCTGGAGCGCAGGCTCGAGCTGCTGGCGGGGTGCGGCATCGAGGACGTGCTCGTCGTCGAGTTCGACCTCGAGGTCGCCGCGCTCGAGCCCGATGCGTTCGTACGCGACTACCTGCTCGCGATCGGTACCGAGATCGTCGTCGCGGGTGCCGGCTTCCGCTTCGGGCGGGGCCGGAGCGGCGACCTCGACCTGCTGCGGTCGCTGGGGCTCGACGTACGCCAGGTGCCGCTCGTAGAAGGGATCTCGTCGACGCGAATCCGCCAGTTTGTCCATGGCGGCGAGGTCGCGGCCGCCGCCCGGCTGCTCGGCCGCCCGGTCGAGGCCGACGGCATCGTCGTCCCCGGCGACCAGCGCGGCGGCACGCTCGGCTTCCCGACCGCGAACCTGCGCGCCGAGCGCTCGCTGCTCGTGCCCAAGTTCGGCATTTACGCCGGCGAGGCGCGCGCGCACCGGGCTGCGGTTTCTATATGAATCAACCCGCACTACTGT
>JBOGZX010000098.1:0-2591 GCA_050697615.1 Gaiellaceae bacterium | reverse complement strand
GCAGTAGTGGGACCGCGACGCTGTCGCCGTTCGTGATGTGGAGCACGCCGGTCAGACGACGATGTTGACGAGCTTGTCCGGAACGACGATCACACGCCGTTCCTCGCCGTCCAGGTGCGCGCGCACCTTCTCGGACGCCCGGGCGCGCGCGACCAGCTCCTCCTCCGGCAACCCGGCGGGCACCTGGATCCGGTCGCGCAGCTTGCCGTTCACCTGCAGGACGAGCTCGACCGTCTCGCGCTTCAGCAGCGAGTCGTCGGCGACGGGCCACGGCCTCGTCCAGAGCCGCGAGCCTCCGAGCGCCGCCCACAGCTCCTCGGCGACGTGCGGCGCATAGGGCTGGATCAGCGAGACGGCCGTCTCGGCGGCGAACCGTGCCGCCGGGTCGTCGGGCGCCTTCGACAGCTCGTTGACCAGCTCCATCACCGCTGCGATCGGGGTGTTGAAGACGAAACGCCGCTCGACGTCGTCGGTGACCCGCGCGATCGTCTCGTGCGCCTTGCGCGCGAGCGGCGTGTCGATTCCCGACGGCGCCTCGGGCCGCACCGCCGCCTCGTGGACGACGCGCCACAGCCGCCGGACGAACTTCACGGTGGCGCCGATGCCGTCGGGCGTCCAGTCGATGTCCTGATCGGCCGGCCCCTGGAACAGGATGTAGAGGCGGATCGAGTCGGCGCCGAACTGGTCGATCAGGTCGTTCGGGGAGACGCCGCCCTGCGACTTCGACATCCGCTTGCCCGCCAGCTTGACCCAGCCCTGGTGGAAGAGTCGCTGGAACGGCTCGCGAAAGTCGAGCATCCCGAAGTCGTTCATCGCCTTCACGAAGAAGCGCGAGTAGAGCAGGTGTCCCTTCGCGTGGTCGATGCCGCCGATGTACTGGTCGATCGGCATCCAGGCGTCGGCGCTCGCGCGGTCGAACGGCGCGTCCTCGTTGCGCGGGTCGCAGTAGCGCAGGAAGTACCACGACGAGTCGACGAAGGTGTCCATCGTGTCCGCCTCGCGCTTCCCCGCTCCGCCGCAGCGCGGACAGGCGACGTCGATGAACTCCGCATTCGAGGCGAGCGGGGGCTGTCCCTTGGGGCGGTAGTCCGACACCTCGGGCAGCAGCACCGGCAGCTGATCCTCCGGCACGGGCACGACACCGCACCCCTCGCAATGGACGATCGGGATCGGACAGCCCCAGTAGCGCTGCCGCGAGAAGCTCCAGTCGCGCAGCCTGAAGTTGATCGCCGGCTTGGCCCGGCCGTGCTCGCTGAGCCAGTCGACGATCTCGCGCTGCGCGTCCTGCGATGGACGCCCGTCGAACTGCGCGGAGTTGACGAGTACACCATCGTCGTCGACCACCGGCACGATCGGGAGGCCGTACGTCTCCGCGAACTCGCGGTCGCGCTCGTCGTGCGCGGGCACGGCCATGATCGCGCCGGTTCCGTACTGCATCAGCACGTAGTCCGCCACCCAGATCGGGATCTCCTCGCCGTTCGCCGGGTTGGTCGCGTGCCGCCCGCTGAAGACGCCGGATTTGTTGCGGCCCTCGCGCTCCTCGGTCGGCCGCGCCGCGGCGACGCGCGCGTACGCGCGCACCTCCTCGGCGCGCGGCGTCCCGTCCACCAGGCGGTCGACGAGCGGGGATTCGGGCGCGATCACGAAGAACGTCGCTCCGAACAGCGTGTCCGGGCGCGTCGTGAACACGGGGATGTCGATGTCGAGCTCGCCGACGCGGAACAGGATCTCCGCGCCCTCGGAGCGGCCGATCCAGTTCGACTGGATCTTCTTCGTCCGCTCGGGCCAGTCGATCGTGCTCAGATCCTCGAGCAGAGCGTCGGCGTACGCGGTGATCTTGAAGAACCACTGCGCCATGTTCCGCGCCTCGACCACGGCGCCGCAGCGCCAGCAGCGGCCGTCGACCACGTGCTCGTTCGCCAGCACGGTCTGGTCGTTCGGGCACCAGTTGACCGGTGCCTCCCGGCGGTAGATCAACCCGTGCTCGAAGAACTTCAGGAACAGCCATTGCGTCCAGCGGTAGTAGGACGGCTCGTGCGCCGACACCTCGCGCTGCCAGTCGATCGCCCACCCCATCCGCCGCATCTGCTGCGTGATCGAGGCGATGTTGCGCTCGGTGATCTCGAGCGGACTCCCCCCCTCCTTGATCGCGGCGTTCTCGGCGGGTAAGCCGAACGAGTCGAATCCCATCGGCCGCAAGACCGTGAACCCGCTGCGCCGGCGGAAGTGCGTGACGACGTCGCCGAGCGTGTAGTTGAGGACGTGCCCCATGTGCAGCTGGCCCGAGGGGTACGGCAGCATCTCGAGCTGGTAGAAGCGCTGCCCGTCGCCGTCGTTCGAGACGTGGAACGACTGCTCGTCCTCCCAGACGCGCTGCCACTTTTCCTCGATTGCGTGTGCGTCGTACTCGTTCATCGTGTCCCCTGGAGACGAAAAAGCCTCTCGATCGAGAGGCCGCGTGAGGTTGACGCGGCGCCGCCGCGTTGGCCCCTGACTCAGGTAAGAAGCAGGTTCACGTTCATCAGTGTAACGATCGATTTCCGGTGCAGCCAACGACGCAAACAGCCCTGCTGGAGCTCCTACCCGACGGC
>JBOGZX010000097.1:0-1914 GCA_050697615.1 Gaiellaceae bacterium | reverse complement strand
TCGCGATCCAGTGCTCGCCCGACCACCCGTGGCTCTCCGAGCACCCCGAGTGGTTCTACCGGCGCCCCGACGGGACGCTCAAGTACGCGGAGAACCCGCCCAAGCGCTACCAGGACATCTACAACCTCAACTTCGAGTCGGAGGACTGGCGGGGCCTGTGGCAGGCGCTCCTCGACGTCGTGCTGCACTGGGTCGCGCGCGGCGTCAGTGTTTTCCGCGTCGACAACCCGCACACGAAGCCGGCGCCGTTCTGGGAGTGGCTGATCCGCGAGGTGCGCGCCGACCATCCGGAGACGATCTTCCTGGCGGAGGCGTTCACGCGGCCGGCGATGATGACGACGCTGGCCAAGCTCGGATTCGCACAGAGCTACACGTACTTCACGTGGAAGAACACGAAGGCGGAGCTCGTTGAGTACGTGTCGCAGCTCGTGGCGTGGTCGCAGTTCTACCGGCCGAACGCGTTCGTCAACACGCCCGACATCCTGCACGAGTACCTGCAGCGCGGCGGCCCGCCCGCGTTCGAGGCGCGGCTCGTGCTGGCCGCGACGCTGTCGCCGTCCTACGGGGTCTACTCCGGCTTCGAGTCCTTCGAGTCGACGCCCGCGCACAGCGGGTCCGAGGAGTACCTCGACTCGGAGAAGTACGAGGCGAAGTCCCGTGCGCTCGACGGTCCCCTGCTGCCGCTGATCGGCACCCTCAACCGCGTCCGGCGCGCCGAGGCGGCGTTCCGCCGCGTCGAGAACATCCGCTGGCTCGAGACGGAGAACGACGCGCTCGTCGCCTACGCCAAGGATGATGTCGTCTGCGTGGTGAACATCGATCCCTTCACGGCGCGGGAAGGCGTCTGCACGATCCCGGTGGCGCTCGGCTATCCGCCGGCCTTCGACGCGCGCGACCTGCTCACGGAGGCGGTCTTCACCTGGCGCGCCGGACGGAACTACGTGCGGCTCGGCCCGGGCGAGGCGCACGTGCTCAAGGTCGCGAGTGTCTGATCCGGGCAACTGGTTCGAGCGGGAGCCGCTCTGGTTCAAGACGGCGGTCTTCTACGAGATCCACCTGCGCGGGTTCTACGACGGCGACGACGACGGCTCGGGCGACCTTCGCGGCCTCACGGACAAGCTCGACTACCTGCAGGAGATCGGCATCGACTGCCTCTGGCTGCTGCCGTGCTTCCCGAGCCCGCTGCGCGACGGCGGCTACGACATCTCGGACTTCTGCTCGATCCACCCCGACGACGGCACGATCGAGGACTTCACGTACTTCGTCGAGCAGGCTCACCAGCGCGGGCTGCGCGTGATCGCCGATCTCGTGATGAACCACACCTCGTCCGACCACCCGTGGTTCCAGGAGAGCCGCGCCGACCCGGATGGACCGTACGGCGACTGGTACGTGTGGGGCGACGACGACCAGCGCTGGAGCGAGGCCCGCATCATCTTCGTCGACACCGAGCCGTCGAACTGGACCTGGGATCCGGTGCGCGGGCAGTACTACTGGCACCGGTTCTTCTCGCACCAGCCCGACCTGAACTACGACAACCCCGACGTGCAGGAGCAGATGCTCAACGTGCTGCGCTTCTGGCTCGACCTCGGCATCGACGGGTTCCGGCTCGACGCGGTGCCGTACCTCTACGAGCGGGACGGAACGAACGGCGAGAACCTGCCGGAGACGCACGCCTTCCTCAAGCGCGTGCGCGCGGAGATCGACGCGCGCTACCAGGATCGGGTGCTGCTGGCTGAGGCGAACCAGTGGCCCGACGACGTCGTGCAGTACTTCGGCGACGACGACGAGTGCCAGATGGCATTCCACTTTCCGGTCATGCCGCGGATGTTCATGTCGCTGCGTCGCGAGGAGGCAGCCCCGATCCTCGAGATCCTGGAGCAGACTCCGCCGATACCGGACGGCGCTCAGTGGGGC
>JBOGZX010000096.1:0-13758 GCA_050697615.1 Gaiellaceae bacterium | reverse complement strand
GCCATTTCTTCTCGGTCGTGCTGCGGTCGCGGGTCCAGACGAGCGGCGGCTCCGAGAACGCCCACTTCCAGGTCTACAGCTTCATCCCCAACGTGCTGCACAGCCATTCGCTCCTCGGACTGGGCCTCAACACGTTCTCGGTCTACTACGAGTTCGTCACCGGCAAATCGAATTGGGGTCCGCACTCCTACTACGTCGCCCTGGTCGTCGAGACGGGACTCGTCGGCACGGCGCTCTTCGCCGGGTTCGTGATCTGGGTGTTCTGGCGGCTCGGCAGAGCCCGCCGCCTGGGCCGCACGCACGCGGCGGCGCGCGATCCGCTCGCGGCGCGCGTGCGCCCGCTGGCATGGGGCTGCACGGCGGCGCTCGCCGGGACGCTCGCCTCGAACGCGTTCTACCTGACGATGCAGTTCTATTACTTCTACGCGTTCGTGGCGCTCGCGCTCGCGGTGCCGGTCGTGTTCGCAGCGCGCGAATGAAAGTCGTCGTGTTGACGACGTCGTACCCGCGCGACGAGCGCGACGTTGCGGGTGTCTTCGTCGCGGGCGCGGTGCGCGGCGTGCGGGAGCTCGGGGTGGAGGTGGACGTCGTCTCGCCGGCGTCGTTCGCGCACTTCGGGATCGCCTACGGCGGCGGGATCGCCCAGAACCTGCGCGGGCAGCCGTGGAGGGCGGCGCTCCTGCCGGCGTTCCTCGCCGCCTACGCGCGCGCGGCGCGCCGGGCCGCCCGCGACGCCGATCTCGTGCACGCGCACTGGATCCCGTCGGCGGTCGCGGCGCGCGCCACCGGCAAGCCGTACGTCCTCCAGGTGTGGGGCACCGACGTCGAGCTGGCGCGCCGCGCGCCGGCGCTCGTGAGGCCGCTGCTGCGCGGCGCCCGCACGGTGATCGCCGCGTCCTCCTACCTTGCCGACGAAGTCCGCGACCTGGGCGCCGCGAGGGTCGAGGTCGTGCCGTGGGGCGTCGAGATCCCGGAGACGGTCGGCGAGCCGGCCGAGCCGCCGCACGTCCTCTTCGCCGGCCGCCTCAGCGAGGAGAAGGGAATCCTCGAGTTCCTCGAGGCGACGGAGGGTCTGCCTCGCGTGATCGTCGGCGACGGCCCGCTGCGCGCCCGCGTGCCGGAGACGGTCGGCTTCGTGCCGCCGGCGGAGATGGGCGGCTACTACGAGCGGGCCGCGGTCGTGTGCGTCCCGTCGCGCCGCGAGGGAGTCGGCATGACGGCGCGCGAGGCGATGGCGTACGGCCGCCCGGTCGTGGCGACCCGCGTGGGCGGTCTCCTGGACGCTGTCCGGGACAGCGTCACCGGTGTTCTGGTGGGCGCTGCCGACCCGGGAGAGATGAGAGCGGCGATCGAGATGCTCCTCGCAGATCGGGAGCTCAGGATCAGGCTCGGGAGCGATGCCCGACGGGTCTCGGCAGCCGAGCTGAGCCGGGACGCGCAAAGCTCGCGTCTCGTCGGGCTCTATCGCGCCGCGACGAAGTCCTAACGCCGGCCCTGTCGCATCGCACCGCCGACGAGGAAGATCGTCGCCGCGGCGAGGGCTGCGACAAGCCAGCCGAGACTGCTGGAGCCGCCGCCTCCGGTGGCGACGCTCGCGATGGCCGACGCGGAGCCTCCATAGGACGGTCCGGAGAGAAATGCCCGCCGAAGCTTGGTGTTCGCGGTGTCCGACAGCTCGAGCGGCTGAGTCGGCGCACCGTACTCCGGCGAGCGCGAGATCGTCTGGAGGGCCTTTTTCGGCCCAGAGTGCCCGGCCCGCGGCTGCGCGTCGTTGATCCGCGCTCCCCCCGTGCTGGTCGGGACGACTTCGGTGTATTGCGAAATCGCGGCGGCGTCCGGCGCCGAGCCGGGACCCTGGGCGGCGGCAGAACCGGGGTCGGCAAGCGCCGCTACCGCGACCGCGAACGCGAGAGCGGCTCCGCAAACGATCGGTACGCTCACGATCTTGCGGATCATCCGGCACACGCTAGCAGGGGACGAGCCGGAACTGAGCTGCCCGCCGGCCGTGTCGCGCCAGGCGGCGCTTCTCTCGTTATTGCGCTCGTCGGCAGCGGTTTCCGGTCTGGGCGCAGCCGCGCTGTTCCTGATCGCGTACGAGAACGGGTCATACGGCCTCGGCATGAGGAGCGGGCTTGCGATCACGGTCTGGTGGACGTTGATGATCGGGATTGCGCTCGCCCTCTGGCCCTTGGCGCCCGTGCCGCGGGCAGCGTTTGCCTTCGGCGGCACCCTCGCGGCCTTCGCGGTCTGGAGCTTCGCCTCGCTCGCGTGGTCGTCCGACCGCGAGTTGACGCTCGACTCCTTCAACCGCGCAACGCTCTATCTCGGGGTGTTCGTCGTGGTCGTCGCAGCAAGCAGGCGGGGGCTGGTGGGTAGATATCTGGACGCCCTCACTCTCGCCGCCATCGCGATCGCGGTCGTTGCGCTCGGAAGCAGATTCTTCCCACCGCTGTTTCCCGATCGGGGGCTCGGGCTGTCGCTTCCCGGCTCGCGGACGCGGCTGAGCTTCCCCCTCGGCTACTGGAACGGCCTCGGAGCGTCGATCGCGCTCGGACTACCGCTGACCCTGCGAGCGGCCGTCGTGTGGAGGCGGCCGCTCACGCGTGGAGTTGCCACTGCGGCGATCCCCGTCGGCGCCGTCGCGATGTACCTCAGCTCGTCGCGGGGCGCGATGGCGGCCGCTGTGCTCGGCGCGCTCGTCGTGCTCGCGGTGAGCGGCGAACGCTGGTCGGTCCTCGCGATCATCGGCGGCGGAGGCTTCGCGTCCGCGATCGCCGTGTGGTTCGTCGCCTCGCAGCGACAGCTGGTGAGTGGTCCGTTGCAGTCCGGGCGCGCCGATGAGCAGGGTCACCTCGCGGCTCTCGTCGTCCTTGTCGTGGTAGCGGGAACGATCGCCGTCGTCGCCCTTCTGGTAGACCGCATCTCCTGGTCGCCGCCGAGTTGGGTCGGACGCTCGCTCGCGCTTGCCTTTGTCGCCGCGGTTCTCGTCGCGGTCGCGTTTTCACACCCGGGACAGCGTTTCGACGCCTTCAAGGCGGCGCCGGCCGCGAACGCAATCGGAAACCATCTTGCAAGCGTCAACGGCAGCGGACGCTGGCAGTTCTGGACCGCTGCGGTCGACCAGTGGCGAGCCCACCCGTTCGGCGGAGGCGGGGCGGGCACGTACGGACAGTGGTGGCTCGCGCATGCGTCCGTCCCGTACCTGGTTCGAAACGCTCACTCGCTCTTCCTCGAGACGCTCGGCGAGCTCGGCGTCGTCGGACTCCTGCTGCTCGTCGCAACGTTCGTCATCGGCCTCGGAGTCGCCGTCAAGCGAGCGACGACCCTCCGTGAGCCGCAGCAACGGGCCGCGGTCGCAGCACTCCTGGGGGTCGTCGTCGCCTGGCTCGTCTCCGCGAGCCTCGACTGGGTCTGGCAGATCCCCGCCGTGACGGTGGTGGTCTTCGTCGCATTCGGGCTGCTGACGGGGCCTGCGACGGCGACTCCGCTCGGCGACGTCCGTCGCGGCACCGTTCGGGGCGCGCGTTCCTTCGGGCTGGGCGTGGCGGCATTCATCGCGGGCTGGCTCGTGCTCGCGTGTACCGCCGTGCCCTGGTTCGCAGCAATGAAGATCTCCGAAAGTCAGCGCGAGGCGCGGCAGGGGAACGGGGCGGCTGCCGCAGCCGCTGCAATTGCGGCGAAAGGCATCGAGCCGTGGGCGAGTACTCCGTATCTCCAGCTGGCTCTCGTGAGCGAGCAGGCCGGTGACACCGCCGCCGCGCGCGCATGGATCGGCAATGCCATCGACCGCAGCGACAACTCGTGGCAGCTATGGCTCGTCGCCGCCAGGCTCGACACGAAAGCCGGATTCGAGTCGCGCGCCCGCCGCGAGCTCGCCCGGGCGGTCGCGCTCAATCCCCGCTCGCCCCTGTTCGCGGGGCTGAACCCCTAACCGGATGATCCTCTACGCTTTCCGGGAATCCTCTCCAGGGGGAACATGAGCGCGAGCGGTAGGAACTCCGCGAGACCAGAGGGTCGCGAGACGCAGTCTGTGCACGGTGCGTCACGATTCGTGTCCTCTCCGCAGGTTCTCCGCCATCCGCGCGTCTGGCCGGACGCTCTCCTCCGCCGGCTGCTCGCCCTGTCCGATCTCTTCGCAGTCCTCCTGGCGTCCGTCTCGCTGAACGTCCTGGGCTACGCGCCGCTGCCGGGGCTGGCGACGGCCGCGCTGAGTCCGCTGTGGCTGGTGATCGCAAAGGTGATCGGCCTCTACGATCGAGACCAACGTGCACTTCGTCATCTCACCGTCGACGAAGCACCGAAGCTCCTCGTCTGGGCTCTCACGGGTACCGCTGTCACGACGCTTCTGCTGAGGGCCCTGTCGCGGACGCTGGCGCTCACGTCGCCGCAGGCAATCCGCCTCTACCTCGTCGCCGTCGCGTCGGCGCTCGTGCTGCGCGGGCTGGCGCGGGCCCTGTGGCGCAGGCTCACGCCCGGTGAGCGCACGCTCATCGTGGGCAAGGGAACTCTGGCCGACGCCACGCGCAGGAAGATCGAGCTGTTCGCGGACATCCACGTGGACCTGATCGAGGAGACGCCGTACGAATCCGTGGAGGCGCTGGTCGAGGATCTCGATCGACTGAGTGACGTGGATCGAGTGATCCTCGGCGCCCATACGTCGGACGGTGAGCTGATGCGCAGGCTGATCGCGCACTGCCGTCGCGAGCGAGTCAAGCTTTCGGTGATTCCGCCGGCGGGTGGAGTGTTCGGAACGGCGGTGCAGTTGAGTCACATCGCCGACCTTCCGATCGTCGAGTACAACACGTGGGACACGTCTCGATCGACGATGTTCCTGAAGCGCGTTCTCGACGTGACCCTTTCGAGCGTTGCCCTCGTCGCCCTCCTTCCGGTCTTCGTCGTCGTCGCTCTCGCGATCGTCCTCGACAGTCGCGGGCCGATCCTGTTCACACAGTCGAGGGGCGGCCTGTCGGGAGTGCCGTTCAGGATGATCAAGTTCCGGACGATGGTTGCCGACGCGGAGCAGTTGCTTCCGGAAGTCATCTCGCTCGATGACCTGCGAGACCCGATGTTCAAGCTGCCGAACGACCCGCGCGTGACCCGCGTGGGCCGATTTCTGCGGCGAACGAGCCTCGACGAGATCCCGCAGCTCGTCAACGTGCTCAAGGGTGACATGAGCCTCGTGGGGCCTCGGCCGGAGCAGGTCGAGCTCGTCGATCGTTACACCTCGGAGCACTGGTTCAGGCTCAGCGTCAAGCCCGGAATGACAGGCCCGATGCAAGTCTTCGGCCGGGGGAACCTGTCCTTCGAAGAGCGCCTTGCCGTCGAACGCGAGTACGTCGAGAACATGTCGATCGCGCGCGACCTTCGCATCATCGCGCTCACGGTCACGCCGTTGTTGAGCGGGCGCGGGGCGTTCTGATTTGGAGGCGACGGGCGCCCGTCGAGGCGCCGTTCGCGTCAGCGTATTCTCGACCTACTTCTGGCCCGAGCAGTTCGGACCGGCTCCGTACGTCACCGAGCCGATCCGCCACCTGGCCGACCACGGCTACGAGGTCGACGTCTGGACCGGCTTTCCGCATTATCCGGCGTGGCGTCCGCTTCAGCGTCGGCTGCTCGCGGACAAGTCGGCTCTCGGCAGCATCACCGTTCACCGCCACTTCCACTACATCCCCAGCAGCCAATCTGCCGCAAAGCGGGCCGTCTACGAAGCTTCGCTCGGCCTGGGCGCATTGCCCTCGCTCCTCTCACGGAGCCCCCCCGACGTGGTGCTCGGCGTCACGCCGACTCTGAGCGGCGCACTGGTCGCCGCGGGCGCGGCGCGGCGCTTCCGAGCTCCGCTGGGGCTGATCGTCCACGATCTGATGGGGAACGCAGCAGAGCAGAGCGGTGTCGCCGGCGGCGCGAACGTCGCTGCGGTCGTCCGCCGGGTCGAGTGGGCGGTCGCACGACGGGCCGAACGGATCGGAATCATCGCCGACGGCTTCCGGGACTATTTCGCGAGCGCGGGCGTACCCGAGGAAAAGATCGTCCGACTTCGCACCTGGACTCTCGGTGGCGCCGGACCCGATGCGGCGCGGGAGTCGACCCGATCCAGGCTGGGCTGGGGGGCCGACGAGTCGGTGTTCGTCCATGCGGGAAACATGGGGCAGAAGCAGGGGCTCGAGAACGTCCTCGCCGCGGCCGCCATCCTCGCCGCAGAGCCGGTTCGCTTCGTCCTCGCGGGCGACGGGAACGACCGCCCTCAACTCGAGGACAGGGCGCGGAAGCTGAGGCTCCGAAACGTCCTGTTCCTCGGCAACGCCCCCTGGGGCGAGTACGAGGCTCTGTTGGCGGCGGCGGACGTCCTCCTCGTCAATCAGCGCGCGTCCGTGGGCGACATGTCGTTGCCGAGCAAACTGACGTCATATTTCGCTGCGGGGAGACCCACGATCGCCGCGGTCGCGCCGGGAAGCGAGACCGCACGGGAGGTTCTCGGCGCCGAGGCCGGTCTCGTCGTCCCGCCCGACGATCCTCCCGCCCTCGCGGCTGCGCTTCGCCGCCTCGCCGCGGATCCGGACCTGCAGGAGGAGATCGGCTCGCGCGCGCGGCGATTCGCCGAGGCGAATCTCGACCGCGCGGTTGTGCTTCCGCAGTACGAGGCCTTCGTTCGAGCACTGAGGTGACGTCGCCGCCGCCCGAATCGCCGGTCCACTGGCTGCGCAGGTGGGTTAGAGACTCGACGCTCGTGCTGGTCTCTCAGGTGTCGGCTCTCGCCGTCACATCGGCATTGACCGTCTTCCTGGCCCGAGAGCTGGGCCCATCGACGTTCGGCGTCCTCGCAGCCTTCCAGGGACTCGCCCTGCTCGTGACCGTCTTCGTCGACGCGGGGATCTCGACCTACCTGCTTCGCGAGCTGTCGGAGCTCTGGGCGGGCGGCGACCGCGCCTCGAAGGCGAGAGGCAGGCAGCTCGTGTCGTCGGCGTTCGGCGCGACGACGACGACGGGCGCCGTGCTCATCGCCGCCTCGCTGATCTTCGGCGGCACGACTCTCCGCTCGCTCAGCCTCACCGGCGCGCTCAGCGGGCTCGTCGGCTACACGGCTCTCCTCGCGTGTGCCGACGGCCTCGAGGTCGTCTACCGGGCCCAGCGGCGCCTACGCCACCTGGCGACCGCAATCGTGCTCGAGAAGTCGATCCTCGTGGTGCTCGTGGGGGCCGTGATCCTGACGCACGCCGGCATTCTCGCGGTCGGGGTCGCGTATCTCCTGGCCGGCTGCGGACGAATCGCGTATGACCTGGTGACCACCCGCCGCCTCGGGTGTGGGGTGCTTCCCCCCACCGGCCCGCGAAAGTCTCTTCGAATCCTCAGGGCCGCCCTTCCGTTCGGAGTCGGCAGTACGGCGCCGACCGCGATGGTGAGGTTCGACGCGACGCTTCTCGGGTTGTTCTCGACGACCGCGGCGGGGTTCTATGCGGTCGGTGACAGAACGCTCACCGCATTGCTCGTCATCTCGAGCACCGCGGCGACGACCCTCTACCCCGTACTGGCGCGAGAGACTTCCCGACGGCGGAAGGCCGTCCGAGCGTCGATGCTGATGTTCGGAGGGGGCACCATCGTCGCAGCCGGGATGATCGCGCTCGTCCCGCATGCCCTACCGGCCGTCTTCGGTCAGCAGTTCACGAGCGCGGTGAGGCCCGTCCAGTTGATGGTGCTCGCCGTTCCG
The DNA here is from genome assembly GCA_050697615.1 of Gaiellaceae bacterium. GTDB lineage: Bacteria > Actinomycetota > Thermoleophilia > Gaiellales > Gaiellaceae > PALSA-600. The sequence continues at coordinate 6,056 of JBOGZX010000096.1, read as the reverse complement.
TTCATCTACGCCACGAGCATGCTGATCGCGGGCCTGAACCTGGCCGGGCGCGAGCGTCTCGTCGTGCTCGTGATGCTGCCCTGCACGGTCGCCGGCACCGGCTTCGTCGTGCTCGGGGAGCTTCTGTTCGGCATTCGTGCCGCGGCCGCGGGCTATGCGCTCCGGCAGGTCCTGCTGTTCCTCGCTCTGGGGGTCGCAACGCGTATCGCTCGTCCCGCCCACCGCCGCCAACCGGACAGGCCGCCGGCCGGCGGCGAGGCGGTGCTTCAGGGGCGGCGAGCCGGCCGCCTGGCCGGTCGAGGACGCTGAGAGGCTGGTGACGTCTCGGTTGGACGTTCGGCAGGAGATCAAGAGGTGCTTTCGGACCGTCGGGATCGAGGTGGCGAGATGGCGTCCACCGAAGCGGCGCCTCGGGCGGTTCCTCGGCGCGAACGCCATCGAGACCGTTCTCGACGTCGGGGCGAACCGGGGACAGTTCGGCTCGGAGCTCCGATCCGCAGGGTTCCGGGGGCGGATCATCTCGTTCGAGCCGCTCGGCCGCCCATTTGCGCTCCTCGCCGAAGCGGCCGCCGTCGATCCGCTGTGGGAGGCGCACCAGCTTGCTCTCGGCGGGGCGAGAGAGCAGCGGTCGATGAACGTCGCAGCGAACTCGGCTTCCAGCTCGTTCCTCGACATCGCGGGCACGCATCTCACCGCGGCGCCGGAAGCACGAACCGTGAGCGCCGAGCAGGTGACGACGGTGCGCCTGGACGACCTCGCAGCAGAGCTCGCATTCGATCCCGGGTCAACCTTGCTGAAGCTCGACGTGCAGGGATTTCACCTTGCGGTGCTCGAAGGCGCAACCGCAATCCTGAACGACCTGGCGGCCGTCCAGTGCGAGATCTCGGTTGTGCCCCTCTACCTTGGCGAGCCGCAGCTCATCGACGTCCTCTGCGACCTCCGCGGGCGTGGTTTCGAGCTCGTCGAGCTGGAGCCGGGCTTCTACGATCCCGCGGAAGGGCGAATCCTTCAGTTCGACGGCCGGTTTGTCCGAGCTGTGTCGAACGGCGCGAGTACGGCGTCCGCGAAGCGGTCGGAGTCGTAGCCGGCGGCGAAATCCCGCAGCGCGGCCGCATGCCGCTCCGGCGCGCCGGGGTCTCCGAGGAACCCGCGGATCGCCGCGGCCAGCGCCGAGGGGTCGCGGCAGTCGACGGCGGCTCCCAGGTTGCGCGTGCGCACGAGGTGGCCCAGCAGCCCTGAGTCATGTGCGACCACAGGAGTTCCGCACGCCGCCGCCTCGAGCAGCACGCGCGACATTCCCACGTGACCCACGTAAGGAAGGACCGCGACCTGGGCGGCGGACAGCAGTGCCAGCGCCGCCCGCTCCTCGTGGTGGTGCAATCGCAGATCGAGCTCGACCCCGGACCGTCGCAGCTCCTCCACCAGTACGTCGAACCTGCCCGTGAAGGCCGGGTCGAGCGCACCGACCAAGGTCAGCGACACGCCGCACCCTCCCTTTCGGAAGGCGCCGGCGAGGTGCTGGATGCCCTTCCGCTCCGCGATCGAGCCGAAGAGGATCGCACCGCCGCGGGCGGTCGGTGGGAGCTCGACTCGCGCGACGGGAGGCTCGGGAAGCCAGTACGCCGGTGCTCCGCGCATCCGCGACCATCTGCGGGCGGCAAGCTCGTCGAGCGTCAGGATCGCATGGGCCTCGGCCCGGCGGCGCCAGCGCGCGAGCGCGAGCTCGTACGCCGTTCCCACCGAGCGCTCCCCCAGCGTCGGTGGCAATCCTCCGAGCGCGCGCCAGTGCGCCCGCGGCCGGAACAGGACGAGCGTGGTCGGCCGGTCGAGGCGCCTTCGCGCGAGCCTCCGGAGCGCGCTGTCGGCGAACATGTGCACCACGTGGTCTGCACGAGCCCGTTCGGTAGCCGTGGCGAGTAGGTCGAGCTCCAGTCCGAGTGTCCTGACCCGATTCCGGCTGAGGCGCTGCGCGGTGTCCACCGTCGGGGAGACCTTCTCGATCGGCTGGAATTCGACGCCGGCTCGCGCGGCAGCCGCCGCACTTGCAGGCGGTGCCGCGACGACCACCTCGTGCCTTGCGACGAGAGCATTCGCAAATGCCTCCAGGTACCCTTCGTGGTGGCCGCCCGAGTACCAGTCGAAGAGCAGAATCCGCATCGAGGAAACCGTACTGGCAGCGTTCCCGAGGATTGGGGCCGGATGAGCCTGCCGCTCCGGCTCCCCCGGGCCTACGGCTTCGTGTTGCGCCGCCCCACGGTCGCCGCGGCGCTCACGGCTCTTTGCCTTGCCGTCGGCCTGGCCGCCGACCGTCTCGGCAGCCCGTCGGTCGGTGTCGCCGCCGGCGTTGCGTGCGTCCTGGCCGTCGGCTTCGCCGATGCCCGGATCCGGATCTTCGGCATCGTGGCGGGCGGGATCGTGCTCCTCCATCGGAGTGGATATGCCGGAGCGAAGGCGGTCTTTCTCCTCTGGGCAGCCGCGGCGGTCGCCGCGGCGATCCCGTCGGCACGGAAGATCTGGACGGCCCAGGACAGGCGTCGCGAGCGGGGGCTCCTGATCAGCTCGGCATTGTTCGCCGCGATCGTGGCCGTCGCCGTCGCGCGCGGCCTGTCCCGCGGGGTCGCCCACGTCGACACGCTCCGAGACGCATCCGTGTACTGGTTGCTTGCCGCATCACCTCTCCTGGCGCTCGACCTGCGGCGGACTGCGGGACCTCGCTGGACACGCTGGCTGCTCGCCGCTGCCGGAGGCGCCTGCGGTCTGAGCTTCGTGGTGTACTGGCTGAGGGTTCGAGGTTACGCGCAGCTCCCGTTTCACGAGGTACTGCTCCCGTCGCTCTACCTGCCGGCGGCGCTCTTTGCGTATTCGACGGCGCGGGGGCTCCGCGGCGGGGCCCGCGAACGAGGGTGGTGGTTCGTCGCCGCGGCGGTAGGCGTTGGGATCGCCGCCACCGGGTCGCGAACGTTCCTGATCTTCCTCCTGGCACCGCTCGCCCAGCTCATGCTGCCCGGACGGCGGCGAGCCTTGTCACGCGTCGTCGTCGTCGTCGTCGTCGCGGCCGCCGTCGGAATCGGGACCGTCCACGTGCTCGGGTCGCGGGCAGGTGCTGCCGCCCAACGGCTCGCATCCGCGACGACGTTCGTCGTTCATCCGGGACGTGACCCCAGTTGGCGCGAGCGATCGGAACAGAGCCACCGTGCAGTGAAGGTCTGGCGCACGAGCCCGCTGCTCGGCGTGGGTGCCGGCCACAAGTTCCATTGGACGAATTTCGAGGGCGCCGCGAGATCGTCGTTCCTCATCGACTCGTCTCTTGGATTCGTCGCGAAGTTCGGCGCTCTCGGCGTCGCATTGCTGCTCCTCCTCGCAGGAGCGATCGGTGCCGTCGTCCGCCCGTTTCTTCAGACGGAGGGGGAGGTCGGCACGGGCGCCGAGGCGCTGCTCGGCTTCGGGCTCGTCTCCCTCGGTGGCCTGCTGCTCGGCGTGCCGATGGAGGACAAGGGTTTTCCGCTCGGGGTGCTGCTCCTGCTGGCACTGGCGCAGCCCGGGCGTTCCGATCCGCCTCTGGCTCCGGAGCAGAGCCGGCGTCGAGCGATCGCGCTCGCGTGCGCCACCCTCGCGGCATGCGGCTTGGCCGCGGGGATCTCGGCCGAAGCGGGCCAGCCCGCCAAGGCCGAGCCTGTGCTGACCGAGGCGGGCCCGCCCGCCAAGGCCGACCCTGTTCTGGACGGACCTCGCGACGCCCTGTCGCGTCGGCTCATAGCCTTCGAGCAGGCCCTCTGGCGCGGCGACGGAGGTACCGCGTGCGGGTTGCTCACGGCGTCGCGGCGGTCGCAGTTCGACGGAACGTGCGAGCGGCGCCTCTCGGTTCTCGGGAAGGGCGATTCGAGCTTCTACGGCAGCGTGCTGCGCCGGCGCGTCGCACTCCCGGGAAGCCGGCTGGTTCTTGCCGACGTCCGGCGGCCGACCGGCAAGGTCGCCCACTACATCTTGATGTCGGTCGACGGGGCTTACCGGATCGCAGATCTCTGGCCTCTCAGCGAGCCGTCGTTCGAGAGCTGGTCTGCGCCGCACCTGGTCGGCCGCACCGACCGATACGTCTCGGTCGTCGCCCGCTTCGAACACGCCCTCTGGGTCGGCTCGGGGCGGACTGCGTGTGCGCTCCTGACGGTGACGCGGCGGCGGCTCGTGCGCGGCGGTTGCGAGACGCGGCTGTCGTCGCTGGCGGCCGGCCGGCCGGCGTTCTACGGGAGCTACGTCGCCGCGCGCTCTCGCCGTGCGGGGGACCAGGTCGTGGTCGCAATCAGACGCGTGGACGGCTCCCGCGCGAGCTACGCGCTTTCGCGCGTTCGAGGGAGCTGGCGCATCGACCGCTTCGATCTGACGTGGGCTTCCGCCGCGGGCTGATGCGCATCGTCATCCTGGACACGTACTACCCGCCGTTCCTGCTCGACCACTATGCGCGGCGACCGGAGCTGAGGAGGGCGTCGTATGCCGAGCAGCACAGGGCGTTGATGGAGCGTGCCTTCGGCACGTCCGACGCCTACTCACGGAACCTGAGGCTGCTGGGCCACGACGCGACCGAGGTGGTCGTCAACTGCGTGCCCGCCCAGCGCGCGTGGGCCGGAGAGCGCGGTCGGAGCGGGGTGGCAGCCGCGCTCGCGGCGCTTCCCGAGCGTGGCCGCATCGGCCGCGTCGTCGGGAGTCTGAGCGGCGCGCTTCACCGAGTCGCGCTCGACCAGATCGGCTCGTTCGAGCCGGACGTCGTGTACCTGCAGGACATCAGATTCCACACCCCGAAGCAGATCGAGGACTTCCGCGGCGCCAACCGCCGATTCGTCGCCGGCCAGACCGCCTCCCGTGAGCCGACCGACGCGCAGCTCGCCGCGCTGGATCTGGTGCTGACGTCGTTTCCGCACTATGTCGAACGGTTCGAGCGGAAGGGCGTTCGGTCTGCATACCTTCGGCTCGGCTTCGACGGGGAGATCCTCGACCGCATCGACCCCCGTGTCGACCGGGCAGTCGACGTCGTCTTCGTCGGAGGCCTCGACCGGAGGGTTCACGGTGAGGGCGTCGCGCTGCTGGAGACCGTCTGCGCCGCGCTCGGAGACGCCGCGGCGGTCTACGGCTACGGGGCATCCTCCCTTCCCGCCGACTCGTCGGTCCTCGCCTGCTACCGAGGGGAGGCGTGGGGGCTCGAGATGTACGAGGCGCTGTCGAGCGGACGCATCGCACTGAACCGCCACATCGTGACGGCGGAGGGGTTTGCGAACAACATGCGCCTCTTCGAGGCCACCGGCGTCGGCACGGCGCTGCTGACGGAGTCCGCTCCGAATCTGGCCCAGCTGTTCGAACCGGGGGTCGAGGTCGCGACGTATGAGCGGGCGGATGACGTCATCGGCACGATCGAGCACCTCCTGGCGGATCGAGACTCCCTCGCGAGGCTCGCGTCGGCAGGCCAGCGTCGAACGCTGACGGAGCACACCTTCGGCGTGCGGATGGCGGAGCTCGTCAACCTGCTCGAGCTGCATCTGGCCGCCGGACGACTCCGTTGAGTCAGGCGCTCCAGAGCCGTCGCTCGATCTCGAACTCGTCGAGAAACGAGAGCACGCCCTGCACGTAGTCCCTCGCGGTCCAGGAACGGGCCCGGGAGAGGCCCTGCGCCACGAGCCGATCGCGAACGGGCGGCTCGTCGAGAGACTCCAGGGCGTCCGCGACCTCGCCCGGCGAACGGGGATCGACGATCAGCGCAGCGTCGCCGTACTGTTCCCGTGCACCCGGTACGTCGGCGACGACTGCCGGGCAGCCGAGCGCCATCGCCTCGAGCGGAGGCAGGTTCTCCGGGCCGAACCGGCTGAGAAAGAGCAATGCGTGCGCGCTACGGTAGAGCTCGATCAGCTCCTCGGTGGTGACGAAGCCGAGGATCCGGACGTGGCTGTCGAGCCCGCGCCGCCGCACCTCCCGGCTGAAGCGCGCCTCCTGGCCCTTGTCCGAGCCCACGAGGACCAGGTCGAACAGCCGGTCGCGCGCGTGCAGCTCGGCGAGCGCGTCGAGCGTAGCCG